>DATIIR010000168.1:0-7015 GCA_035479435.1 Chlamydiales bacterium | reverse complement strand
AGAACGTTGACGGGAAGATCGAAGACCGTCTCCCCTCGCTTGTAGGAGTTGATGAAGTGGAGCTTGCCATCGGCTGTATAGGTTTTACCGTCGTCGAGTAACCCTTTGAAATGGGTGAGCTTGAGCTCGCGGACGACGAGCGGACTGATGGGACCCACAGTTCCTCCTGGCTTTTGGAGAAGACTCGGACGCAGGTCGGCAATGGTGAGTTGCGGGATGGCGATAGTCCACGGTTTTTTATCTTTGCCTTCGATGAGAAGTTCATCGATCTTCATCATGCCGGCAGTGTCGCTGATCTTCACATCGTAAATGTGGACGTGGTCGGCCCCTAGATCCACTTGAGCGAGAAGGGTCCGAAACTGAAAGCCAAAAAGCTCCAGCTGCTTGCCCGCCAAAATCCCCCGGAACGTGGGCTCGTTCTTCTCAATGGTCAGCCTCCCCTTCAGCTCGTAGCCAGTCCCCATCTTGATCTCGTCAAACACTTTGCCCACACTGGGGGGAAGCAAATGGGCCAGGGTGGTGAAATTGACCCGCGCGCTGCCGATCAGACTATTGGGACTCTCCGCATGGAATGAGGCTTCAACGCCGCCAAAAGAGCCGTCGATCGACTGAATGGCGAGCGCCTCTTTGTACGCCCAATCGATGGTGAGAGGAGACTCCTCTTCGCCGAGGATCAGCCGCCCCTCAATCTTGTCATCGACGGTAAAGCGAATCCTATGGAGCTGGTTAAGGTAATGTAAAGCGGCTTTACATTTGAATTTGGGAGTCCCGGAGGTGAGGTCTTTTTCTCCATTTTCCCAGAGAAGTTGGAGGTTTTCAATGGGGTGCGATGCGCCAGAGAAAGGGATCATCCCCTCTCGCATGGTGCAGCCAAAAGTGGAGAGATCGGAGGCGAAATCGAGATCGGCGGTGAAGTTGAGGTCGTGGTCTTTGTCCAAAAATTGGAGAAAGGGATGGGTCAGAAACGATCCAGGCAGATGGACTTGGGCGTTGTGCAAGATCCAATGGGAGGCAGTGGCATCAAACTCCAACAAATCGACATTGCAATCGAGCAATCCGTGCAGATTGACGCCGCTCACCAAAGCTCCCCTGAGAGAGCAATAATTAAGGTGGATGGGCCCCTCATTTTCGAGCGCTTGGGCATTGATTTTCAGCGCGGAAACGGCAAAGTCAAAATCGGCCTCAATGCCAGCGTTGTAGGTCAGATGGCCTTGCCCATCGAGGATCCCCTCCATTTTGTACTCATTGAGCGCTGCCAAATCGACGCGCACCTTGGGCAGCGCCAATTCGCATCGGAAATCGGGCGACACCTTGCCGTCGAATTCCACCTCAAACTGTTTCTTCCAAATCGCCTTTCCCTTCGTCTTTCCGCTGCTCTGCAAGGAGGCATTTAAACACAAATCGGAAACGAGATGGATCTCCCACTGCCCCCCGATCTGCACGGCGTGAAACTGAAAGGGATCTGCGACAGCAGTCACTTCTGGTTGGCTGTTTTTGTATTGAAAGCGGAGATCGGTATCGCCGGCAAAGGGGATTTTCCCCACATCAAGTCCCCACTCCTTGAGGAACAATTCGGCGGCCAAAACCGACTTCCAGGGGAGTTTCAGGGCCACATCGATCTCGCCCAGAGGACATTGGGCAAAGTGAAGCGGTGTCCCGAGTAGATGGCTCTTCGTATCGAAATAGACCGCTTTGCCATCTGATGCCCCCGCTAAACGGAGAAGATCCCAGGTCTTTCTGACAAAGCGAAAGTCAAATGTCCAGTCGTTTCCCCGTTTGCTTAAATCGGGGCAATGGAAGGGCACCTGTTTCTGAAACACCTGTGCCGAGCCGTCGAGTCCGATAGAAAAGTCGAAATTCGGATCGATCCAACCTTTTCCGGTGAATTGGAAGTCATCCAAAAGGCCCTTTTCGATCTGGATCGGAAATTTTTCTCCATCCCAGCCCCCGGTGATCACACATCTGCCGCTCAAGAGGCGCGCTTCTGCTTTCCAATCGGTCCAAGTTCCCGCCATGTGCAGATCGAACGGATCGTCCGCCACCTGCAACTCCCCCCCATCTTGAGAGAGGTTTCCCTTGGCAGTTTTGCAGGAAAATTCTTGATCGCCTTTCCGAATGGAAAGATTGTTCCCTTCAAAAGCGGCACTCCACTGGTCTTGAGAGACACTGGCTTCGCCGTTGACGCTTCCCCGGACAAAGGTCCAAGAGTTGACGGCTGGGAAATAGGCCCCACAGCATGCCTGAAGCAAAGTCGCCTGTGCCGATTGGAGGTGATGGCACTCGATTTTCCAAACTTCTTGTCCTGAGATTTTACACGATGCTTCGCCAAATTGGATTTCCGATTCGATCCAGTGGCTCTTGAAAAATCCCCTTCCCTGGCAAACAAATGGGAACTGCCTTGCCTGCGCAAAACCCAAACCGTGTAGATCCCACTTGGCGCCCAGATTGGCGTTATAGCTTACAGCCCCTTCGCAATTTTCGACCGTTCCGAGGGGAAATGCCAATTCCAACTGAGCGATCTTCACATTAGCGGAGAGTAAATTGCGCTCAGAACCTACATGGACCCTCCCCGTTAACCGTCCATCTACAATTTCCCCAGACGGCAGAAAGGGGCGGAGGAGTTTGGCCCTGAATTGGGTCAGGTCTGCCTCCATTTCGCCCTCAGAAAAGGCCAAAATCGCGCTCGAGTCGTCCCAATCGACCTCTAGGACATTCTGATCGAATGTGAAATGGGCCAAGCCCTCCCACTCGATCGTGCCGTGGTAGGCCGCAAATGTAAAGTCCAACCAGCTCTCTTTCATTTCGGGCAGTGCGCGCCGTTTCAAGAACGAGATGTGGGGATAGTCGAGAACCACATGTCCTTTCAGCTTTTTCGGAAACGAGCTCCAATCAAACTGGATACTTGCCTTGCCGATATGGGCGTGGAAGCTGGGATCGAAGAGGACGAGATCGGAGAAGACCAGCTCCCCTTTTTGCCAATCGAGACGGCGGTAGGCCATTTCGCAGTCGGTCTGAGCGCTCAACATCCAACGGACCGTCGCACCCAAAATCGCCTTATGAAAAAAGGCGATTGCAAAGAGACAAACGAGAGCTAGGAAAATTTTTTTCTTCACACACGCATTCTAAACGAAAACACCTATTCTTGAAAAACGATCGATTTATATTGATCCCGACCGAGGAGACGTTCGAGTTCTTTGGGATGGGTCAGTTCGATCTTGAAGAGCCATCCAGCCGATTCTGGATGCTGATTGATGGCGGATGGCACCGAGCGGAGCGACTCATTCACCTCTATCACTGTACCGGAGACGGGGGCGTAGGTATCGGCGGCGGCTTTGGTCGATTCGAGGACGGCGATCTCTTGACCCGCTTTGATTTTTTGTCCCACTTTGGGGAGTTCGATGAAGACAATCTCACCGAGTTCTCGCTGCGCGTAGTCGGTAATCCCCACGGTTCCAATGGAACCGTCCAGGGTGATCCACTCGTGCGTTTCGGTAAAGCGCATCACTCCCCATCTTTCAGAAGTTTGAGCGTGCCCCAAGTGGCTGGGTGCTGCTCGATCGTATATTCCTCCGAGGAGACGGCGAAGTGTTGGGGGCGTCCGTCAGCGCGGTTGATCCGATAGGTGAAGCCGATGCGAGAGAAACTGAGAGGGTCGTAGCCGTGGAGACAGTGGGTCGGGATCTCGATGGAGAGGCTGTAGGAGTTCTCTTCGAGGTCGGGGGTGACTTGGAGATCTTCGGGGTGGCAGAGGCGGTGGGTGTCCTCGTTGCGGAAGCGGGTGATCTCGCGGCCATAAAAGTTTTGCATTTCGACGGGGAAGAAGACGAAGTGATGGCAAAATCGGGTGACCACACCCTTGGTCTTCAGGTCGCGGGTGTCGATGAAGAGCTCGATGCTGTCGCCGCGGCGAAAATCGCCTTCGCCCACTTTGGTGAAAGGACGGCGAACGACGATGTAGAAGCAGAGCTTCTCAAAGTTCCAGGCTGCGTAGACATCGGCAAAGGCCTCCTCATCCAAAAGATCGGATGTAGAGGGGAGAAGATAGGCCTTTTCGGGTTTGAGAGCCCCGCGAAGAAAAAGGGAATCGGCAGTAAGTCCAAAAAACTGAACTGGAGAAAGGGAAGGGAGGTCTTCAAATAGGTCCATTCAATCATCCTCTTTTTGTACGGGGATCACGATCGCATTTTTTTTCTTAATTGTCTGTAAAAAGCGCTCAGTCACGTAGCGCTGCGCGTCGGCGGCCAAAGTCTCTTTGCCAAAGTTCAACTGATCCAAAATGGGCGCCTGGTTCACCTTTTTTTCCTTCAGATAAAAGAAAACAATCTGCCCCTCATCGTCCATATGGACGGGAGACCAGATCTCAGGAAGCATCAAAAACGCTTGTTCTTTCATCCAACTCTCCTGTGAAGTTCTTTGAATCGCGATTTCTTTTCGTTCGAGTTTAAATTGATCAGCGAGAGGATCGTTGCCCGACTGGATCCAGCGGGAATCGGCAGGGTCTTTCTGCAAATCGGCCAGTGCCCTGTTACTCGCTGTCACAAACGGGTTCTTCTCTTTATCGCACGCCCCTTCCACCTTGCCAACTAACTTAGCAAGAACTCCGCGGGCTTGTGCAAAGGTGAGGATGTGTTTTTCATCGACTTTCTCTAAGTCTGCAATGCGGTAAAGCATCCCCTCTTCGTGCAAAGTGGGCGCTTCATTGGCAGATATCGCCCATGTCTTATCGACGATCGGAGCTCCCGCAAAAGCTTCCTCGATCCAATCGGGATGTTGGTCCACCAGATGATTGCGGCTGAAGGCGTCGACTTGGGCGCGCACCTTGCCATCTAGCTTCTCTAGAGTCGTGAACCTCTCATCGCGCGTGGCTGCTTGGGGCAATGAGAATTCTTTTCTCAACGTCTCCCAATTCTCTTCACTCATCTGCCACTCCCAAACTTCTTTCAAAGAGGGGCGAAGACCCACCTGTTGCTTCGAAATCTCGGCCACTTTTGCCCGGTAGGTGGTCTGAACGAGTTCAGGGTATTTCTTTTCCACTTCCTCTACAGAGAGAAGGGAGATGGGCCACGCCTCTTTGCTCTTTGCACACACGGCCTTCAAATAGAATTGCAATTCGGCCAGATCCTGTCCGCTCTTCAATCGGAGAGCTTTTGGCCACTCGTACTTATCGACAACGGCGGCCTCCTGCGCATAAGAGGCGAAGTCCCGATAGGGCAACCGGTCGACGAAAGCCGATTCCCCCACGTCGCTGAAATAGGCGCGGAAGAGCATGACTTTGCGCCACACTTCGCAGGCCGACTTTTCATCAAAGCCGATCATCCGGAGGTGCTCGTGGAAGTTGAGGTCTGACTTGGCTTTTACTTCTGCCAACTTCTCCATCGATTCGACAAAGTGGTGAATCAGATCGCCTTTGGCCTCTTCCATGCTGACGGTATAACCCTTCTCTTCAGCTACGGTGGAGACGTTGAGGATGAACTCAGCGACGAGGTCGACAAAATTGTGTCCGAACCAGTCGGAGGCCGAGTGGAATCCAAAAAGGGCCAAGTCCTCATACGAGAGCCTCTGGTCAATCGTCAACCACGGATATTGTTGGTGTTGATAGACGAGGATGCGGCGGAGCATTTCGGGCTGCAAGTGGCTCTGACATTGGTAGAGGCGAGACAAGTGGGTGAACGTACTCTTGCCTACCACAGATTCCGCTTGCAAAGCCTCCAATTCGGCGCTCAGCGGCGGAATGAGGCGATCCCAGACGGCCTTTGCGCTCAATTGGGGCGCTTCGGGGTGGGCGTAGGGGCGAAAGCGCTTCGCTTTATCGAGTCGCGCATCGAAGTCCCCCTTCAGAGCTTCAAAGTATTCGGCCACCAGGAGGTCGGCCAACTTGACTTTGAGGAAATCGTAACGGATGACTCCGTTGTTGCAAAAGTTGGGCGGCACTCCCCTCCCCTGCAACGAATCCTCTCGATCGGTCGATATGAACCGAGACAACTTTTGGATTTCAGACAGCATCATGGGCGAGCCATCAACGGCTCTACCTACGACGTAATCTCTCCGTTCCGTTTCGCCCCCGAAGGTGCTATACGTCCCGAAGAAAGAGAATGAGGCGATCACAACAACGGTGATGACGAGAAAAAAATAGCGCTGGTATTTCCGAAAAAACTCGAGCATTGCACTCTCTTAAGAAAAGATAACCATCGTATCAGAACCGCTCTTTGGGATCAAGTCTCTCAATGAAGAATTCCCTTTAATTCCTTGAAAAGCTAAAGTTGAGCTATGGCTACTCCCTCTGCGCCCCACGCTCCCCGCTATCACCTTCGTGTCGGAATCATCTACGTCCTGCTCACGTGGCTCTTTTTGGCTCTCTCGAGCCCGCTGGTGCGCGATGTGAACAAGACGACGCCGATAGTCACGATCCTTTTCGTGCAGGCGCTCGTCGGCCTCATCTGCACGCTCCCGTGGATGATTCAACATGGAAGAGATTCTCTCAAAACGGAGAGTTGGATCCTGATTCTCGTCCGAGGCGCCTGCGGCCTTTTGAACTACACATTTCTCTTCCTGGCGACTATCCACACAAGCCTCGTCGACACCTATCTCCTCGGCAATGCGACGCCCCTCTTCCTCCCATTCATCGTTTGGCTCTGGCTTAAAAAGCCGATCCAACACAAGCTCTGGCCTGGACTGATCGGGGGATTCATCGGACTGATTTTTATTTTAAAACCGGGATCTGAGATTTTGAACGGAGGGGCTATCTACGCGATCCTGATGGCCGTCTGCTCAGCGATCGCAATGATCTCCATGCGCCTCCTCTCTTTTACGACCCGCACACACACCGTTCTTTTCTACATGTTTCTCATTTCCGTAGTGGCGACTCTCCCCATCGTCCTCTATCTGGGCCAGATTCCCAGCTGGAGAGAGTGGATGGAACTCTTCGCCATTTCCATCCTCTCTACTTTGGCGCAATTTTGTATGCTACGAGCCTTCCACCACGCCTCGCCGATCACGCTCGGCCCCTTCAACTATG
>DATIIR010000167.1:0-7477 GCA_035479435.1 Chlamydiales bacterium | reverse complement strand
TGCCAGTTCTGGATCCATGTAAGGAGGGTGAAGAGCGTGGGAGTTTTTCTGAACGAAGTACCCTTTTGCTGCGATGATTTGGAAGATCTTGTTGAGGCTGACGACAGGCATGATGGACGAATCCATCCAGAGGACTCTCTTGTAGCCTCTCCTTTGCATCTCTTTTAAAAAGCAGACTTTAAAGGCGAAAGGAACCGAGGTCATCGGCAGACTGCCCGCTTCGAGATCGGGCCATCCACCTATTCTGCACTCCACATGACCCTTAAAATCTGAATGGACAATGCGCAAGAAAAGGCGCTTGCAGCCCAAGGGGTATCTCTCGTTAAAAGAGGAGTAGCAAATGGCGCAGTTCTCCTTGATGTCTGAAAGGACATTCACGTCCTCTGCGTAAATCATCGGTTGCTCATCGGGTCCATCGCCAATGATTCTAAAGTTCCGGATGATCTGCTCTTTGTCCCCGAGCCTTTTCAAAATAGGCCTCTCTTCGTGTAGCAGCGCATTTTGCACCTGCTTCAAATCATCGGGAGAAGGGTGGCAAATATCGGCAATTTGCTGAAAAACTGCGAGCTCTTCCGCATAGACGAATGAGGCAATCAGGAGTAGGAAGAGTCGCAAGGAGTTCATGGGCTTCGCTTGGTGTATTGTGTGATCAAACGCTCAGTGTCAAAGTCGACTTTGATCTCGTCTATCGTAGCGACTCTGTCGTGAATCGAAAAGGCAGTCGGAGAGCAGACCATCGCGTAGTTGTGGATCAACCCAGCGACGATGCTGAAATTCGACTCGGGCCGAATCAAGATATCGAAGTTGAAGAGCGAGAAGAAATCCTCTAAGACATTCGCATCGTGGCGGTTGTTCTCTTTTCGGTAGTTGAATGTGACTCTGTCTGGAGGGGCGCTCTCTCGGAGTTTGTCCACCCAACTCCGCGGATCCAAGGCGTCGGTAAAAATATGGCAGTAAATGGGCCCACTTTCGAAAATATCGAGCACTTTTTGTAGGCATTGGATGTAGAAAGAGAGAGGGGGAGATTTCAGAGGATCCTTGAGTTTGTGCTCTTCGTCGTCATACCCACCCCCTTCCCGGATGTGCATGGCGATGCTCACGACCCCTTCTGGAGGAGTGATGAGATGAAGGGGCCGCTTGGGGGCGATGGTTTGTCTCGCAGCTGCACGAAATGCGGGATCTCCCCAATCGACGGGAAAGCGAAAGTAGATTTGCCTATTTAGCTCCCATGGAGTTTCTGGGAAATAGGGACAGACGTACAAAAAGGGGAGGCGGGGGTTGATTCGGTCGAGGTCGTTCCTCAAAGTGTGTTTTGGCGCGAAGGCGTGGAGATCCCGACTGTAGTGGATCTCCTGGTCATCCATGACGAGGTCGGAGGAATAGGGAAAGGGCTTATAGATCAGAGGGAGGTTGTACTTGTAAGAGACCCACTTGGCGTGCAAATAGGTGAGAACATTGTCCCCAAATCTTCCCCCGCTGAATTCATAAGTCACTCCCACGGGACTGGCGGAGAGAAGCTGGCAGAGCAGTAAGAATAGGGCTCTTTTCATAAAGGGGAGCATTGTAGGAAAGTTTTGGATTTATTTCCATCTCCAGAGTAATTTCTTAAGCGTGGGAATCATTCGTTGTTGTCTATTTTTTCTGGTAGGAGGGAGCTTACACGCCCATTTCATCACCTTCATCATCCCCTGTTTTAACTGTGAGCCTTGGATTGAGCAGACGGTGGCTTCCATCTACCATCAAAATTTGCACTTCCCATTCGAGATCGTCTGCACGGATGATGGCTCAGTGGACCACACTTGGAAGGTGTTGCTTTCTCTCGCTCAGCAACACCCCGAGATGAGGGTATACCAGCATGAGAAAAACCGAGGCGGTGCAGCCGCTCGGAATACGTGTGTCTTCAACAGCAGCGGAGATCTCATTTTTTGCCTCGATTCGGACAATGTGTTGGAGCCCAATTCCGTGCCACTCCTGATCGACTCACTCGATGCGACACATTCCGATGTGGTGGCCTTTCAAACGCTTCGGTATTTTTCTGGAAATAGGAAAGAAGAGGGGAAGTGCGTCTATCAACAGGCTGATTTCCGCTTCACTCTGAAAGATATTCTGGAGCATTCCGATTCTCCTCCTTGCTCTGGCAATTATCTCTATACGCGGGCCAGTTTTGATGCGGCAAAGGGGTATCCGGAGGGGAATGTGTTAGACACGTTTTCCTTTGGATTTAGACAGCTTGTCGCTGGCGCTAAAATGATCTTTGTTCCGGGCACTTTTTATTGGCATCGGGTAGGAACAGAGAGTTATTTTATTCGGGAATCTCGCACAGGGCGCCTACATCACCATTTCTTCCAATGCGTAAGAGAGTTCAAGGAGCTTTTTACCGATGCATCGATCGCATTGATTGAGGCCGAATATGCAAAAGGGAATGGAGCCATGGACTACACCGAAGTTTTGTCTAAGAAGATGTTGAAACTAAAGTAGTTAAATAGCGATAAGACCGTTGCATAACCCTCAGAGATCTTGGCCGGAAGGGTAAAATTAACCACCGAGCACACCGAGAGCACCGAGAAAGGGTAGGAAAATGCGCGTTTCGCGCCTCGGTGTCTCTCGGTGCTCTCGGTGGTTGAAAAAATTAGCGAAAATGTGGATCAGATGGGGGCGAATGTTTTATGCAACGGTCTCATCGTTGATCTTGGCGGTATAATTGGTAGCGGACGTAGATGCACCCTTCTTTTTGGTGTTTGGGAAGGGCGTAAAGGCCAGAAATGGGGGCCCACTTCTGAGGCTTTGTATAAGCCTGCTCCGTTCGGAGAAGGGCGAAGTTGCCGTAGAGACAAAAGTCGGACAAGCAGGGTTCGTAAAGCTTTTGGGTGTCTATCTTGTTGCAGATGGCTCGCCAGGGCTCTTTTTGGTATCTGGCTTTAAGGTGCTGGAAGAGATCTTCATGAATGGGTTTTTGTAGGAGGGCGAAGTGGTCGATCTCTTTGAGAGGGCCGGGGAGGGCGCTAAAAGTTTGGACGCGCTTCCCCCGCGCGTTAAAGAGAGTGCGCCCCTCGTCGTCGATGAGTGCGATGGGATTGGTGAAAATCACCTCCGGTTCGATGAGGAGCAGATTGGGAGAGAGGTCGGGGATGACGAGGGGGGCGTAGAGACGGGCGAGGCAGGTGAAAATGGCGCCGAGTTGGTTGCGCGGACGGTAGCCGTAGCGCCTTCTTTCGTAAGGATCAGAGCTGAATAATTCTTCCAAGATCGACGTCTTGCTAAAGGGAAAGCGCTTCTCATCAAACCACTCTCCTTGATCGGTGATGGCTCTTTCGGAAATGATTACAATGCGGCCGATATTTTTCACATAGGTTCGGAGGCCTTGGATGCAGAGTTCAAGTGTTACTTGGTTCTTTTCTGTCGCGTAGATGACGGCATCGATCGGGTCGTTGGAAAGTGGGTAGATGACTTTTTCGATCGGTGGAGGAGCTGCAATGGTTGGATTGGGCTCGGTGCATAGAGAGGAGAAGAGGGCTAGGTTTTTGCAGTGGATGTGGAGATTATTGATCGGATGGGAGACGCTCTTGTAGTTTGCTATCGGCACTTGTCTTCCTTGCGCATCTCGTTTCCAAATGATTGTGAGGTGGGAGGGATTGAAGAGGCAGCTTTCGCTGATGAACCCCGGTTCATGGTCCCTATGCATGGGGTCGAGTCCCCCCAAATACTGACCGAAGGCCGCCGCATCAAAAACGGAGAGAAATTCATCGAAATGGTTCGTGTAATCGGTGGGGTTACGGGCTATTTTTCCGGTAGAGCTTTCGAGAGGGTTTTCTTGGGCATAAAGGGGATTGATGATGGGCAAATGGTCGATGTATTGTTTGTAAAATTTTTCCCGAAATTGTCCTAGAAGATACATGTCGTTGTCTGCCCTGAGGATTTTGCCCGTGGCAAATTGGACAAACTGGGAGAGAGGGCGCGCTTCCGCAATATACATAAACCCGGCGACGCAGCGGCTGTCGTTATCGAAAGTGGATGCGATCATCCCAGGATAGTTTTTCTGAAAAGTGGGGAGAAGCTCTCTCAGATCGCGGTAGAGCATGACATCATTTTCAAGGTGGAACACATTTTGGAGTTGATGCTGGCTCATCAACTCTTCCAGGTAATAAAACCGCTCTGTCACGTATTGCCAAAAGCCATTTGTTTGAACCTCTCTGAGGAACTGCTCGTGAGGGCCACTTCTGGAGAGAGATTCGCACGGAACGGGGGTCACTGTCCTATGGGGGAATTCTCGCAGTGCTTCCTCGTTTGCGATGAGATAGATGGGGCATTCGGGATTGAACAGGCGGGCTTGGCTAAAAGAGAGGGGTGCGTAATCGGGAAGCTTGGGGCCCAAGTGGACGAAGACGATCGCGTAGTCGCTTGCGAAGAGGTTCACCATCAAAAAGAGAAACCAATATTTCACCTTGTCACCTTTTGAATATGCGTAATCGCGGTGACGTTGCCCACCGTGACAAATTCGTCTGGATAGTAGACGATAGCAAAGTCGTGGATTAGGGAGGGGATGAGGCTGAAATTGGATTCAGATCGGATCAAAATATCGAACTGAAAGAGGGAGAAAAAATCTTCGAGGACATGGCTCTCAGGTCGATCATTTCTCTTCCGGTAATTGAACTGAATGGGGATGGCCTCTTCGAATTTTTTGGCCAACGCCTCTCTATCGACCGCATCGGTGAAGAGAAAGCAATAGATGGGTTTTCCCCTTGCCTCTGCAATGGCAGAGCGGAGGGCGTCGACGTAGAAATCGAAGGGGGGGAACTTGAGGGGCCATAAAGTGGTTTTGTCACTAAAGTCGTAATCCCCTCCATCTCTGTAGTGAACGGCGATGCTCAGGTGGTCCTTGGGCGGAGTGATGAGGGTGAGGTGTTTTTTGGGGGCGATCATTTCACTTACTATTTGCCGAAATTTCGGATCTTTCCAGTTCACCTGAAAGGGGGCCCAAGGTCTCCCTTCTGACTGTTTTGTGTTTTCCAGTTCCCACCGGCTTTCGGGGAAGTAGGAACAGATGTAGAAAAGGGGGAGCTTGACATGGGGATTGAGGGGTTGGCCCCAGTAGACGCGTATCCGCGGTCCGGTGCCCAAATCGGAGAAAGACTTTTCCTTGTCATGCATGACGAGTTGTGAGGAGAGGGGGAACGATTTGTAGACGAGGGGAATGTTTTTCTCATACGCTAGCCATTTGGCGTGCAGGTAAGACAAGAGACAATCGCCAAAGCGCCCTCCACTGAAATCGTAGGTCACTGCGAATTCCGTCACGGCTCCCAGAGGCGCGCACACGAGCCATCCAATCAGGGTGTAAGCCAAGTGGGAAAACATACGTAGGAGTAGCCTGCCTGTTTAAATCCGGGAATGATGCGCAACGAGTGGATGTAGATCCACCTTAGGGGGCGGATGTTAGCCTGGTCTGTTCGCAGAAGCGCAAAGTTAAAATAGATCTCATACTCAGAGAATCCGCCAAAACCCACATCGTTGAGATCGGTCGCTCGACAAATCGCCCTCCACGGTTCCGTCCCATGTTCTTGGGCGATCAGTGCAAACAGGTCTTCCAAAAGGGGTTTTTGGAACAGCATGTGGTGGGCGATGCCCGAATGTCTTGGGTGGACCCGGTGGAGCCCCTTCACAAGGCGAGCTGCGTGGGAAAAATAGGGGGCGTGCATCGGCTCGTCTGAGGGGGCGAAACAGGGATTCCCTTCGTTGGTCATGAATTGGACCTTATTCAGAAAGATGACATCGGCGTCCAAGATGAGGACATTGGGCGAGATATCGGGGATGACAAAGGGGCTATAAAACTTGAGAAACTGCTGGAAGATCCACCCAATTCTCGTCTCGGGTCTATGGATAAATTCGCTAGCAGCTGGGCCATCTCCCCGGAAGATTTCCAATGCCAAGTCCTCTTTTGTAAACGGGAATGCGTCTTCGCTAAACCATTCGGCCGAGTCGGTGAGCCGCTCTTTTGAAACCACGATGATGCGCCGTAAGTTTTTCCCATTTTCCCGAATGCCCTTGATGCATAGCTCGAGAGATCTCCGATCTTTGGGCGCGCAAGGGATGACGACGTCGATGGGTTCAGTGGAAAAGACCACCTTCCGCTTCACGATGTCGCCCCACAACGGAGCCATAGCGACGAGGAGCCAGCAGAGCAGTTTCAACATGGTCAAAAATTATATTTACATGGGAGATAAAAAGGAAATCGGAAGTTATGGGTGAACCGTTTGAATCGCACCATCGAGGGTGAAAGACAGCGGGGTGATTTTAACATTCCGTAGATGTGTTTTTCCTGAGAGCTGCGTGTCATGAAAAGCGAGATACCATTGCCCATTGTGCTCGAAAATTGAGTGGTGTGTTGTCCAACCTTGAACTGGCTCAAGAATCCGTCCTCGATAGGTGAAAGGGCCATATGGATTGTCCCCAGTGGCATAAACGAGATAGTGCGTGTCTCCGGTTGAATAGGTAAGATAGTAGATGTTATTGCGCTTGAACACCCAAGTCCCTTCAAAAAAGCGACGGTCATGGTCGTCAGCCAGCAAAACCCCTTCAGTATCATTGATGACAACAGCGCGAGGCTTTTCTGCGAATGCGAGCATGTCATCATCTAGTCGTGCAATGCGAGGTGTAAGCGCAGCATCGTTATTGAGGTCGGTATCAGAACCTTGTGGATCAAAGACCCCATCCACCCATTTCTGGAGTTGACCACCCCAGATTCCCCCAAAATACATGTAGTGTGCGCCGTCATTATCTCGGAACACAGCGGGATCGATGGAATAGCTGTCTTGGATCGGCTGGCTCTCTGCAATAAAGGGGCCTGTTGGCGATTTTGATGTAGCCACTCCAATGCGAAAGATGCCCTGATGATCTTTGGCGGGGAAATAGAGGTAGTATGTGCCATCCTTAAACGCGGCGTCCGGCGCCCACATTTGCCGATTTGCCCAGGGCACGTCACCAATATCAAGAGCAATACCATGAATCGTTACTGCTCCGTCCACACGATCCATTGACAATATCCGATAATCGCGCATATCGAAGTGGCTGCCTAGATCGTCTTCCGGTGTATCTGTTTCAATATCGTGACTAGAGTAGATGTAGATGCGCCCATCGTTCCAGACATGTGCTGAGGGGTCAGCGGTATAGATCTCTCTGACTAATGGCTGGGCGATGTAATGAGGTTGAGCCGCTAACTGGGAGGAAAAACAAGATAAAACCAACGCCGATAAATACTGAATCATACTCTACCTTTTGTATTCTATTTCCCCGTTGGGATTTTGTCCAGTATATGAGGTCTCTTGAGTTTGTCGAGAACGATTATCGAGGCGATGTTTTGGATCACTAGGGAAATGGCGCTGACTGGCCATCCGCGATACGATGTGCGTAAGGTGGTGCGCGCGAGGGGCTGTTTGGGACTCTGGTTTTCGGCTTGTTTGCGCGTATTTTTGGTATCGAAGGG
>DATIIR010000166.1:0-5189 GCA_035479435.1 Chlamydiales bacterium | reverse complement strand
TACGGCAACATGTATCAAGAGCTAATCATTGAGCAAGATTTCGGTAGAGCAGAACACACAGGGCCTCGCTACAGCGACGAGACGCAGGTTTTCCCAGCCTACCGCCTCCTCTTCACAATCTACACGACAAAACCTTGGGGCCGATCGATTGACGCCTGCACAATAATCGATTGTCATTAAAGAAAGGGGTTCCGAAATGGAACCCCCTAGATGTAAAACTTCTTACTTCTCGTCGACGACTTCTACTTCAGCGTCTTCGATGTCGGGCTTTGCCTTGTCTTGCGGCGGAGGCGTGGGCCCAGCGGCGGACTGTTGTTGTCCCGCTTTAGAGAGCTCTTCGCCAATCTTCTGCATGTGCTCTTGCAGGGAGTTGGTTTTAGCTTTGATGAGCGCGTTGTCTTGTGTTTCGAGCGCCTTTTTCAGGGCGTCGATGTGGCTTTGAATGTCGGAGACAACGGGCGCAGGGAGCTTGTCCTTGTACTCGTTGAGCGACTTCTGGGCGCGGAAGGCGAGCGAGTCGGCTTCGTTGCGCACTTCAACGGCTTCTTTGCGCACTTTGTCTTCAGCTGAATGGAGCTCAGCTTCCTTGACTTTGCGCTGGATTTCCGCATCGGAAAGCCCTGATTTTGCCTCGATCTTAATCTTCTGCTCTTTGCCCGATTGCTTGTCTTTGGCAGAGACGTGGAGGATGCCGTCCGCGTCGATGTCGAAGGCGACTTCGATTTGGGGCATTCCACGGGGCGCAGGAGGGATGTCGGAGAGGTCGAACCGGCCGATTTCCTTGTTGTCGCGGGCCATGGGGCGCTCGCCTTGGAGGACGACGATGGTCACCGCAGGCTGATTATCGCTCGCTGTCGAGAATACTTGTTTCTTCTGCGAGGGGATGGTGGTGTTTCGCTCAATGAGCGGAGTCATCACGCCGCCGAGGGTCTCAATGCCGAGGGTGAGGGGAACGACGTCGAGGAGGAGGACGTCTTTCACGTCGCCGACGAAGATACCGCCTTGGATCGCAGCGCCAATGGCGACCGCTTCATCGGGGTTGACCCCTTTATGCGGCTCTCGTCCAAACAGATCTTTTACTTTCTGCTGAACCACAGGCATACGGGTCATCCCGCCGACGAGGATCACTTCGCCGATATCGCTATTGGCAAGGCCTGCGTCTTTCATCGCTTTTTGGCAAGGAGCGACGGTTCTCTCCACGAGTTCGTGGCAGAGGCTTTCGAGTTTTGCGCGGGTGAGCGTGAGGGCCAAGTGTTTGGGGCCGCTTGCATCCATCGTAATGAACGGCTGGTTGATTTCCGTCGTCATAACGCCCGAGAGCTCGATCTTCGCCTTCTCAGCCGCATCGCGGAGGCGTTGCAGAGCCATTTTGTCTTTTGCGAGATCGATCCCTGTTTCTTTTTTAAATTCATTGAGCATCCAGTGGATGATCACGTTGTCGAAGTCATCGCCGCCGAGGTGGGTGTCGCCATTCGTCGCGAGCACTTCGAAGACGCCGTCGCCAATCTCGAGGACGGAGACGTCAAAGGTTCCGCCGCCCAAGTCATAGACGACGATTTTTTTATCTGTTTTCTGCTTGTCTAAACCATAAGCAAGGGCCGCTGCTGTAGGCTCAGGGATGATTCTCATCACATTGAGTCCAGCAATTTTACCTGCGTCTTTGGTCGACTGTCTTTGCGAGTCGTTGAAGTAAGCGGGAACGGTGATGACCGCATCGGTTACTTTTTCGCCGAGGTAGCTCTCCGCCGTCTCTTTCATCTTTGTGAGAACGTGGGCCGCCGCCTCTTCAGGAGAGACAATTTTTCCTTCCACTTCAAAAACCACATCGCCATTGGCGTTCTTCGTCACTTTATAGGGGACGGTAGAGATTTCCGATTGGACTTCACTGTATTTGCGCCCGATGAAGCGCTTGGTTGAATAGAGCGTTTTGTCGGGGTTGGTCACAGCTTGTCGTTTCGCGGGAACGCCGACGAGCCGTTCATTGCCTTTGTAGGCGATCACAGAGGGCGTTGTACGGGCTCCTTCTGCGTTTGCAATCACCACGGTTGCACCCCCCTCCATAATCGCAACGCAGGAGTTGGTTGTACCGAGGTCGATACCGATGATTCTTTTTTTGTTTGTCATAATTTCTTCTCTTTTTTAGTTAAGTTGTGTTTCTTCTTCTGCTACACCTAAGGCATCAGCAGGAATGTCCATTCTTTGAGGCGCTTTCGCCACTTTCACTCTAGCTGCGCGAATCGTCCGCGATCCGCTCTTATAGCCCTTCGTGAATTCTTGCATGATGAGCCCATCGGGATGTTCCGTCGTTTCGACGATTTCGACCGCTTCATGCACTTGCGGATCGAAGGTATTTCCTTCCGAGTGATAGGCGACGACTCCATGGTTGTGGAGGATCTCTTTAAATTGAGAGAGAATCATCTCAAATCCCATGGCCCAATTCTTGATTTCGCCAGAGGCGCTTTGAGCGAAGCGCAAGGCGTTTTCAAAGTTGTCGATCGCGGGAAGAAATTCTGAAATCGCATTCTCAATGCCGAATTTCCCCATTTCTTGCTTTTCCCTCTGGATCCGCTTTCTCATGTTTTCTTGTTCCGCTAAAGCGCGGAGATATTTGTCTTTCCAGTTTTCTTCTCCTTCTGGAGCTTTTTCTTCTTCTGTCATTTTGCCTCGATTGATTTTCTAAAAGCATCGTTGTTCAGAGCCTCTTGTCCCGGCTGCCGAAACGTAATTTTAAACTTATAAACGCTCTCTGTGAGCGCGCGGCTGATCTGCTCGCTAAAGATTTGCATCAGGCCGAAGAGATTCTTATAGGGAACTCTCATTGGGCCGAGAATCGCAATCGCCCCCGCAATCGTCTGGTTGATCCGGTAGGGGATCGCGATCACGGCGCATTCTGAACCGGGCGGCACGAAGGGGCAGAGTTCATCGCCAATCCAGCAGAGCATTTCCCCTTTCTTAAAGCATTCTCGAAGCAGAGCGCGCATTTGCGTCTCATCTTCTAAAAGAGAGAGGCTATTGGCGAGGGCTGCCGCATCGTTAAATTCCGGATAGGCGAGTAGTTTGGAGAGGCCTGTCCGAAGAACGTCTTCACTCGTAAAGTTCGCATAACCCACTACGTGGCGGACCATCACTTCGTTGTAAATCCGCTGCGCCATTTTCGCTTCGGCCTCTTGCCGGAAGAGGGGCTTTTCTCCCTTGTTCATCCGCCAGAGGAAGTATTCCTCGACGCTCCGGAGGAAAGGGGCGTCGATGGGGCGATCGATATAGATCGTCTCGGTGCGGATCAGTCCAAAGTCAGAAATCAGCACCGAAAGAAGCTTTGTCTCGTCCAGCTTGATCAAGCGCATATCTTGAATGAAGTCTTGATCAAATCGGGGCGAGGAGAAGAACACGGCGCATTTCGCCAACTCGCTCAGAGTTTCCGTTGCCTGGTTGAGCGTAGTGGCGATTTCGCGCGAGGTTTTTTTCATCGCTTCTTCTAAAAGCTCTTCCTGGTCCCCTTCGATGATCCCCTGGTTTTTATGGGTATCGGCGTAGAGGCGGAAGGCTTTTGAGGTCGGGATCCGGCCCCCAGAAGTATGTTGCTGTTTGAGGTAGCCTTGCTCCTCCATCTTGCTAAAGTAGTTGCGGATGGTGGCGGAGCTGAGCGACTCAAACCCATTTTCCTGCAGAGTTTGGGACCCGATCGGCTTTCCCTGTTTCAGGTACAGTTCAATCAACCCCAGAAGAACGGCCTGTTCTCGGTCATTCTTCGGGAGTTTCTTGGCGGCTAAGGTCTTTAAAGTGGTCGTTTTCATAGAGTTTTGCTATGTTATAGTTTGCATTATATCAAGCCACCTATAGTTAAGGCAAGCTTTTTTAGCAATCTTTGTGTCTGATTGCTGGATCTAGATTATAAGTATTTGAATAACAAGGCGTTATGACAATAGATTTTCAATGGAGAGAGCTTCCGCTAGATGTCCAAAGACAGATTGTCGATGGCCTGGATCCTCAGACCTCCGCTCAGTTTGAGCAGGCGAGTTGGGAGTGTCTAAAGAGGGTCCATTCATCGAATATAAGGAGCTGTCTTGGAGATCCAGTTGTTGAGGCGGCCTATGATTCCAATAAACGGGTTTGCCGTCGCCATGAAGCCCCCCTGGACAGGGCCTTTTCTTTGGTCCAAAAAACGGAAGCGTTAGCGGGGGGAGCCGGCCTGCTTGCCCAAGCAAGACAAGGGCCCACCTCTCTTTTTCACCCGGCCGCTCAACGCACATTGGCAGAAGCTTCTTGGAACTCGAAAATCATCGGTCTCTATCCCTTTTTGCGCAGTATGCCGGGAGGGGAAGAATTTCTCATCGGGCTGGACCCCTCTTTATCCGATTTGGAAAGGTATCGGGCCATGGAAAAATGGATTCTGGATGATCCCTTTGGAGCGGCCCAAATTCAGCATGTGGAAGCGATCCATATCAAACGAGAGGATGAGCCAGGGATTCCCGTCCATTTTCCTCTACCTGAGAAAATCCTGAATCAGATTCCCGATGCCGTTCAATACTTTAGCGGCTTGAAATCGCTCTCTCTTCAAAACAACATGCTTACGGCTCTGCCCGAGTGTATGGGAACCTTTCCCATTGAGCGGATCAATCTCAATCAAAACCAGTTTCAAACAGTTCCCCCAGCCATTGGGAAGATGCCTGAATTAAAACATCTTCACTTTGCGGCCAATCGAAGTCCCTATCTCGGCGAGGCTTCTCCCATTTGGAAGGCGCGCCATCTAGAAAGTTTGGATCTATCCAATAACGGTATGGAAGGGATTCTTTGCCGAAAGATTCATCGCCTGACGCAATTGCAGACCCTTGATCTCAGCCAAAACCGGCTCGATCGCCTCCCTTCCGATATGTGCCACCTAATGCAGCTTCAGACCTTGCGCCTCGAGGGGAATCAATTTCTCCGATTGCCCGGTGTCGTTCTCCATTTACTCGCCAAACATTCTCTGCGGGAGCTCAATTTTACCCGCAATCCGGGTCTAAACTTTTCCCACCTAGCTCAGGCGATCCGCGCTGCGGCCGCAAGCGGGAAAGCCCACTTGACGATCCACATCGATTCAAACCAAGTTCCCAATGAGGAGGTCAGTGAGCTTTTCCAAGAGATCAATCAAGGAGGAACGCACACTCTACAATTCGCGCGCGCAGACGAAGTTGTCCGCCTGACATTGC
>DATIIR010000165.1:0-12255 GCA_035479435.1 Chlamydiales bacterium | reverse complement strand
AACTCACCCCGCCCCTGTCCTCGCCCTGGTTTTGCGCGGCATTTTTCTCGGGAGACCCAAAGAATTGCGCTGGTTTTATCAGTTTGGCGCCCACCACCTCTTTCCCGACGAATGGGAGAAGTACATCGACCCGATTCCCGTAGCCGAAAGGGGCGATCTGATGCGCGCCTATTACAAGCAGCTCCTCTCGAAGGACAAAGCCACCCGCGTTAGGGCCGCATCGGCCTGGTCCAGTTGGGAAGGGGCGACCCTCAAGCTCATTTTCGATCCCGAATTCTTTATGCAATTTACCGAAGACTATCACGCTGAGGCGATTGCGAGAGTCGAATGTCATTACTTCGTGAACAACTGTTTTTTCAAAACGGATAATTGGCTCATTGAACAGATCGATGTGATCCGGAAAATCCCCGCCTTTATCATCCAGGGGCGCTACGATATCGTTTGCCCTATGGAAAGTGCGTGGGACTTGCACAAAGCGTGGCCTGAAGCGCAATTTGAAGTGATTAAAGACGCGGGGCACGCCGCGAGCGAGCCGGGAACGATGGACGCGCTCATCCGAGCTACGGACTCGTTGCGTACTCTCCTGTAATTTCTTCGAATGGGTTGATGAACTTTCGCAGGGCGCCCGTCTCGGGGTCGAACCAGAGTTCCGCTTTTCCATTGTCTTCATTTGCGCACGTCACCTCAACCTTGATCTGTCTTCCGAAGCCCGGCAGTACATCTTCTCCCACTTTCTTGGCGATCATGTGCATTGCAAAAGGAGGGGTCTCGGTCCAAAGCTTCCACCACGGCCTGAATTTGTTCGTGGAGAATACGGTGTAGAAAGGGAACTCCGGCTGATTGGAGAGGTGTTTCAATACAAACGTCATCTGTTGAATGAGAGGGAGCGCCTTCTCTACTTTGATCTCCTTTTTGGCCTCTACTCCGTTTTCCACTAACCGCGCTTCGAACGATTGTGGACCGCGGAACCAGACGTCGAACTGTTTGCGTCGATTTGTTGTCTCTTGGTGGAATTCCTTGGTCGTCCAGTCCGGATTGTAGAGAGACGTGGAGGAGTATTCTTTGCCGGACTGGGTGGCGATCACCACATCGGGGAAGAACTCGATTCTCCAATTCACTTTGATGACGGTGCGATTGCTTGTTTCATTGAAAGCGAAGAGTTGAGGGGCAACGGCGGGGGCCGCCGCTGGAGGTGCGGGCGGAGCCACTGGAGCCGGTGCGGGAGGGGGTGGGACCACGGCCGCGATGGGAGGGGCCGGCGGCGGGGAAGGGGGCGCCTCGACCTCTGGACAATAGGGAGTGGAGAGTCGTTCGGGGTTGCCGAATGTTTGCCAGGCGATCCAGATAATGATATTGAACGGGAAAAGCATCAAAGCCAGACCCGTGATAATGGAGATGGTTCGCTCTTTGAGATCCAGGGTGGTGCGGTGAAGAGAGTGGGTGGTGAATCCAAGCACACCCCGATTGTACCTCGCCGCCCCTTCATCCAGAGGCTGAACGATAAATTCGTGGATCCATTCTCCGTTAACAGGCTTGAGTGCTTCCATCATAGCCCTATATATTACTTTTTGACCCAACCAAATCCTAGTAAAATAATTTCTTATCTCTTGTGTTTTCTGGCCGTGAGGATTACAATGACCACCATGAAATGGGCCGATGTCGAAAGAGCGTTTTCTCGAGCTGTCCTCCTCTCCTTTTCGAGGAAGAAGGCGCTCCTCACTTTTCCCGTACTCGTCCTGTGTGGTGTCCTGACTGTGTTTTGCAGAGCCGTCGCATTTGAGGCTGGCGATTGGGTGGCCATGAGTCTCGCCTTCTTGCCCATTCTCCTCTCCTCCGGCGTGCTCCTAGCCCTCGGAGTTCTCCTCATTCGCATTCACATTCACGAGGTAAAGGGGCTCTCTCTCGGTTTGCGCCGCTTAATCACCGGATCTCTCGATCTCATTTTGGGAACCTCCTATCTCTCCATTCCGCCCATTCTAGCGTATCTATTTCTCTGGGTGGCGTTGGGCTTCTTCTTTCTCTTGAAGGAGATCCCCGGGGTGGGCGATTTCTTCGGGGTCGTGTTAGCGTTTGGCCCTTTTTTGCTGATCTTTGGCTCGCTTCTCCTTTGTCTCTTCAATCTGAGTCTCCTCTTTTTCGTCGCGCCGGCCACTGCCTTCCAGCCGTTTAAGAGAGTGTCGCTCGCAAAGCGAGTTTTGGGATTTTTCCAAGGTAATCTGCTCTCGAGCATCGCCCTCTTTCTCCTCGCCCTGGTCCCCATCGTCGCTGTCACCGCTCTCTTGAGTCTTGCGGCGCTTTTGACCAACGTGAGTTTCCTCACAATGGATAAGTCGCTCACTGTCGCCCTCGAGTGGTTTTTTATCATGCTTCCCTTTTGCGCCATTCTCACTCCCGCCGTGATCTTTTTCTTCAACTTCGCCGCCGAAAGCTATCAGCTTCTACAGCCCAAGAACGCATGAGGGCTGCGGTCGTAGGAGCGGGGATTGCTGGATGGGCCGTCACTTGGCATCTGTTGCAAAAAGGGTGCGCGGTCACTCTCTTCGATCGGGGCGGCGGCGCCTCCGCTGCCTCCACCGGCCTCCTCCACCCCTTTCCTGGTAAAGAGGCCCGCCGCTCCTGGCGCGCCGATGAGGGGATGAGGGCCTCCCTCGCATTGCTCCAAGCCGCAAGTGGGAGTAAGCCCGTCTTCTCTCCGTGTGGCATCTTGCGCCTCGCCGTCACAGAGCAACAGAAATTTGACTTTGAAGAAGACTCCTCCTCCTACCTTTCTACCGCCATTTCCACACCTGCCATGTGGATTCCCGAAGGGATCGCCGTCTACTCCCGCCCCTACTTGGAAGAGCTCGCGAAGCTGTGTAAAAACGCTAAAATTGTCCACCAATCTGTCTCCCTCAAAGACCTCGATCGCTTCGACGCCACTGTCTTGGCTTGCGGCGCAGACATTTTGGAATTCGACGAGTGCAAACACCTCCCGCTCAAACGGGTGATCGGTCAGTCGCTCATCTGCCAGTGGCCCGAAAGGCTCCCGTTCGCCCTCCTTGCATCGGGCCACATCACCCCCACGGAAAATCCCGAACTTTGCCAGGTGGGCTCCACCTACGAGCACACGCGGGAACCCGACCCTAAAAAGGCCCTCGAACTGATCGACAAGTGCGCTCTCTTTTACCCTCCGGCCAAAGATTTCAAGGTCGTCGAGATCCGCTCTGGAGTCAGAATCTCCCCCAAAATAGGCTATCGCCCCCTCATCGCCAAAGTAGATCCAAAGACCTGGGTCTTTACTGGATTGGGCTCCCGCGGACTTCTCTATCACGCATTGCTTTCTAAGGAATTGGTCGATACAATGGGCACGTCATGAAGGGTACTTTTCTATTTTTAGGCACCGGATCATCGACAGGCGTTCCCTCGATCGGCTGCAAGTGTGCTGTTTGCACGTCCCACTCGCCCAAAAATAAGCGGCTCAGACCCTCTGGATTTGTAGAGATAGCGGGGAAGTCTCTCCTGATTGACGCAGGGCCCGATCTAAGAGCTCAGTTGCTCCACAACGGGATCGACCATCTCGATGGCCTTCTCCTCACGCATACCCACTACGACCACATCGCCGGTATCGATGAGTTGCGAGTTTTTAGCCGCCGCCACAAAAAGGCGTTCCCCTGCCTCCTTTCTCGGGAGAGTTTTGAAGAGATGCAAAGGCGCTACCACTACTTATTCAATGAAGGGGGCAACAGCGCCAAGTTGGAATTTGTGGTATTGGAAAAAGAGGCTGGGAAGAGTGAATTTCTCACGGTTCCGATCCTCTACTGCAGTTTTAAACAGGGGGCCATGAAAGTGACCGGCTTTCGATTTGGCGAACTCGCCTACATCTCCGACATTCACAAATATGAAGAGTCGCTTTTTTCCTCTCTTCAGGGAGTGCGCAAGCTCATTTTGAGCTCCTTACAGCCAGAGAAGTCCCCCGTTCACCTCTCTTTTGAGCAGGCGGTCTTGTTTGCGAAGCGGACGGGAGCTGAAGAGACGTGGCTGACCCATTTGGGTCACGCCATCGATCACGATCAGGGGAATGCGCTCCTCCCCCCCGAAGTCAGACTGGCCTATGACGGCCTAAAATTGGAATTCACATGCACGAATTGATAGCGTTGCCAAAACCGGGCCAAGGGCGCCTGCACGATTTGACGGAAGATCACAGACGCGCACTCCTCGTCGGCACATACACAAAAGACAAGGCGCAATGCGAAGAGCAGCTGGATGAGTTGGAGAGTTTGGGCAACACCTACGGCCTGCAAACGGCCCTCAAATTGCCCTGTCCTATTCGCACCTACGATGCGGGGACTTTTGTCGGCAGCGGAAAAGTGGAGGAGATCAAAGCTCTCTGTCTCGAACACAATTGCGACGTCGTGATTTTCGACGATGAGATTTCGCCCCAGCAGCAGCGCAATCTGGAAAAGCTCTTGGAGCGGGTTGTCATCGATCGGACGGAGCTGATTCTCGGCGTCTTTGCCCAAAGAGCACAGACCCGTGAAGCCAAAATGCAGATCGAGCTCGCCACCTTTCGCTATCAAATGCCCCGCTTGAGACGCCTCTGGACGCACCTCCATCGACAGCGCTCTGGCGGCGCATCGGGCGGTGCGGTGAAAGGGGAGGGGGAGAAGCAAATTGAGCTCGACCGGCGCATCATCCGGCGCCAAATCGACAAACTCCAGAAGGAATTCGACATCGTTAAAAAGCAAAGACAGACGCAGCGGCGCCTTCGCGAAAGGACCCGTATCCCCACCTTCGCGATCATCGGCTACACCAACGTCGGCAAGTCGACCCTTCTCCGCGCCCTCACCGACGCCGACGTCCTCGTCGAGGACAAGCTCTTTGCCACTCTCGATCCCACGACGCGCAAGTTCACCCTTCCCAACAAGCAAGCCATTCTTCTCATAGACACTGTGGGATTTATCCGGAAGATTCCCCACCAGCTGGTCGCGGCCTTCCGCAGTACTCTGGAGGAGGCGGTTCAGGCCGACATTCTCCTTCACCTCGTCGACGTCAGCAATCCCCATGCCGAGATGCAAGCCGAAGCCACATTCGATGTCCTTAAGGAATTGGAAGCCACTAAGCACCCCATCCTCACCGTCCTCAACAAGATCGACCAGTGTGAAAACAAGACCATGATCTATCGGATGAAAGCGAAGTATCCGAAGACGGTGGAGATATCGGCCCTCAACCGAACTGGATTTGACAACTTGATGGAGCTGATGACCAAGGAGATCTCGCTCCTGCGCAAAGTCGTCAAGCTGCGCGTGCCCCAAAGTCACTACGCGCTGGTCAGTGAGATTATGAGAGAGGGGAAAGTGATCTCTTGCGAATATGAGGAGAACGATATTCTTCTCGAAATGGAAATCCCGCATCATCTAGAGCGCAAAGTCGCCCATTTTATATACACATGAATATTAAGCACTTACCTGCACATGAGCGCCCCCGTGAGCGACTCGCTCGCCACGGCTCTGATGCGCTCTCTACGATCGAATTGCTTGCCATCTTGCTCGGCAGTGGTACAGAGAGGCGCTCTGTGTTGGAGCTCGCGGGTGATCTATTGGCCCATTTTGGCTCGCTTGCGGCCCTCTCGGAAGCTTCTCTAGAAGAATTGAAGCAGGTCAAGGGGATCGGCGAGGCCAAGGCCATTCAATTGAAAGCTGTGTTCGGCCTCTTATTGCGCATCGAGACGAAAAAGGAGAGCCTCCTTCTCGACACACCCGAAGCTGTCTTTGCATTGATCCACAGCGAGTTGGCCCACCAAAAGACCGAGGTGTTGATGGTGGTCTTGCGCGATGTGCGGAAGTGTTGTGTGCATCGGGAGATCATCGCAAAAGGGACCCTGACTGAGATTCTGATGCATCCGCGGGAGATCTTCCATACGGCCATCCGACACCGGGCCCACAGTCTGATTGTGGCCCACAACCACCCATCGGGGGATCCGACCCCTTCGACGCGCGATCTGGAAGTGACGCAAGTGCTGGTCGTCGCGGGGAAGGTGGTTGGCATCGAGCTCTCCGACCACATCATCGTGGGAAGGGAGAGCTTCGTCTCGCTCTACAAAAAGGGGCTACTCCCTAGGTCCCAATTCTAGTATTGGGAGGATATTTCTAGCATTCTTCCTCTGCGTCTCAGCGCCTCAGTTCTTGCCCTGCCTCTGCGTTAATCTTCTAATTGGCGTGTGGTATCCAAGAGACTCGCAAAGAGGTATCGCAGAGGCAAAGCAGATCCCTGAGACGCAGAGGCGCAGAGAAAGGCCCTTCTCTTACATCCCAATTCTAAAATAATCTCTGACCAGGAGGAGTATTCCACTGGTGAGCATCTGGATCCCGATGAGGCAGACGAGCATACCGCCGAGGCGCTCCACCGCGACGAGCCCCTTTTCCCCAAGGATTTGTTTGATGTAGGAGCCGAGGAGGAGGATGATGAGCGAGGGGACCCAGGCGGCAAAGGCAGCTCCGGCGACGAGGAGGGCGCTCCCTGTCTCGTGGGCGTAGAGCATGACAGTCGTGATGGCGCCAGGACCTGTAATGACTGGGATCGCGAGGGGGATGATCATCGGTTCGTGGAGCGCTGCCTTGTCTGTGCCGTCAGCGACCATTTTAGGGAAGATCATAGTGAGAGAGATGAGGAAGAGCAAGACGCCGCCGGCGATCGCGATGATGGGGCGGGTGATGCCGAGGATGCGGAGGATCGCGTCGCCAAAGAAAGTAAAGAGGAGGAGGAGGGCGAGGGCGATGGTGAGCTCTCGGGTGATGATCCAAAGCTGCCTTTTCTGGTCAAAGCGGGCCAACATGGCCAAAAAGAGGGGGATTTGACCTGTGGCATTTAAGACGAAGAAGATCGATGCTGCAATGGTTAAGAATCCGGCGTCTGGGGCGATTTGCATAAAAAAGTTTCCACGTAAGGTTAAAAGTTTCCCATGGTATCCTAACTCTTGGATTTTTGCAAACATCCTGGCATACTGTACCGGATGAAGAAATTCAAAGTGGTTACTCTAGGTTGTAGGACCAATCAGTACGAGTCGCAAGGCTACTCGGATCAGCTGAGGCAGATGGGGTATGTGGTAGCGGGGGAGGGCGAAGAGGCCGATCTCTGCATCGTCAACACCTGCACGGTGACCGATAGCGCCGATAGTTCCTCCCGCCATCAGATCCGCGCGCTGCTTCGCGACCATGCGAAAGCGAAGGTGGTCGTCACCGGCTGCATGGCCGAGAGCGCCCCTGACGCGCTCCTCCAGATGGACAGCCGGATCCAGCTCGTTCCCAACGCCCAAAAAGAGCAGCTTGTCGACACCCTGTTTCCCGAAGAGGAAAACCTCCCCGAGTTCAACATCCAGGCCTTCGATGACCATACGCGGGCCTTCGTCAAGGTGCAAGATGGGTGCAATTCGTTCTGCACCTACTGCATCATCCCCTACGTGAGGGGGCGCTCCCGTTCCCGCTCGATCAGCGACGTGGTCAAAGAGGTGGAGGGGCTCGTTGCCAACGGGTACAAAGAAGTTGTCATTACAGGCATCAACGTGGGCGATTTCGACGGCGGCGGAAGGCTTGCTGATCTCGTCCGCGCGGTCGATGGCGTTCCCGGTCTTAAGCGGCTCCGGATCTCTTCGATCGATCCCGACGAAGTGGACGACGACCTTGCTGACGCCGTCATCAATGGGAAGACGACCTGCCCCAGCATGCACATCGTCCTTCAGGCCGGCTCCAACGTCACTCTCAAACGGATGAATCGAAAATACACGCGTCAGATTTTTATCGACACGGTCGAAAAAATGGTGCGTAAGCTCCCCGATTTCACCGTCACGACTGACATCATCGTCGGTTTTCCCGGCGAGACCGAATTGGATTTCGCTGAGACGCTCGATCTCGTCCAGTCGGTCAAGTTTGCGAAAGTGCACATGTTCCCTTACAGTCCCCGCAAGCGGACCCGTGCGGCTCTCTATCCCAACAAGGTGGCGCAAGACGTGATGCGCCGCCGCAAGCAGGAGCTTCTCCGCCTCGCTGAGAAATGCGCCTTTGAGTTAAGAGAGCGATTTGTGGGGCGGACCATGGAAGTGCTCCTGGAAAATGAGACCAAAGCTGGTTTTATATCGGGGCATACGCCCAATTTTCTTCGGGTGTGGATTCCTTCGGGAATTTACAAGCCGAACGATCTCATCGAAGTGGAATTGATAGGAAACGAGCCCGATGGACTCATAGGAAGAATATGATTAAAATAGCAGAACGTCTGAGACCCTTTTCCCACACGCCCGGCGCCGCCTGTATCATTCCGGGAACGTGTTTAGAGATTGAGGCATTTCCCACGCTTCTCAAGGTAGCCAATACTGAAATCAAACTCAAACTCACCGGCCCTGTGAAGGACTTTACGCTGGAGCAAGATCTCGAAAAAGATTGTGTCCGCGTCTATGGCAAGGCCAAAGAGGGTTTTTTTCGCCTTAAAATTGAGGCGACCGACGCGGGATTGGATATCGCAGTGGAGAAAGGGCCCCTCAAGAGCCACCACATCCCTCTCGAGACTCAATACGTTCACAAGCACCCCTGCGAGAGGCTTTCGCTTGGCAACCACAAGGCGCAAGACTGGGATCTGGTGCAAAAGCGGTGTGATCTCAAAGAGTTTCTCCCTGTTCTCTTTGCTCTGGGACAAAAAATCCCTCTCATCCCTCCCCAAAAACCATCGGGAACCGCCCGCCTCCTCGAACTTCCCTCTGATCGCTCCGACCTCGAATGGGCCCTTGAGGCCCTCTTCAAAGCCGCCTTCACCAAGATTCTCATTCCCCGCCTCATCGACGATCAGCACCACGGCCTCGTCTCCGACGAGCCTGTCCAAGGCAATCGATTCTACCTCGTTCAAGAAGGAGCCAAACTTGTCCGCTCTCTCTTTTTCCGCCAAAACGAGCGGCGCATCGCCTTCTTGCCCAACCTTCCTATCTCTCTCGACTGCGGCCGCATGGTGGGCCTGCAAGCTCCCGGCATAGGCGAGATCGACTTTGAGTGGTCGAAGAAGGTGTTGCGCCAAGTCGCCATTCGCGCTTCCACTCCTGGCGAAGTGATTCTGGAGTTGCAGAGCGAGATCAAGAGCCTCCGCGTTCGAAAGAGCATGAAAGACAAAGGGCGCAGGCTGAAGAGCACCGACCCCGTCCTGCTTGAACCTGGGCAAACAGTGCTTCTCGACCGATTTCAGAAATAAACAGGATGTTGTTGCATAAATCAAATTAACCACCGAGCACACCGAGAGCACCGAGGGGAAATTTAGGTCCCTTTTCCTCTTCTCGGTGATCTCGGTGGTTATTGAACCGTCTAACAGCGAAGAATTATGCAACAAGGCCAATAAATAGTGTTATTTGTCTAGACTAAAAATCATCAATTGAAAAATCGTAGGTCTTATGCCTCTAAAAATAACATCTACGGGAGAGAGTCCAGTCGCGGCGATTGCGATTGGAACGGTAACGGACACCCTCAAAGGGGTGATTGATCCGAAGCTGAAGAAAAAGCGCTTTCGGGCCAGCGACTATTCGTTTGGATTTGCGGGAGGATCTCCCAGGGAGATCACATCCATCGGCGAGTCGGTTCTCGTGGGGGGAGTTTGCTACGCGACATCGACAGACATAGAGTCTCCCGACTACGGCAAGGTCATTCATGGCCCCGAATTTGTTACGGGAGGGATGTTCCTGCTGCCGAAAGGGGCTTTGCCGACCCATTTGTTGACGCTCTCCGAGTCCATGAAATTTGAGGATCTCATCAGCGAGATCTACCACTCTGTCCAACGCCCCGTCGCCTTTGTGGGGTTGTGGGATAGCGAAATTCTCTCGACGATGGCCATCGGCAGAGCCGCAATCGACGGATTGCCCATCTTCGAAAATCGGGACTATTATTTCCCAAAACCGCTCCAAACGCTGCAGAAAGTGAGGTGCTTCATCATGGGAGTCGCCACTTCGTTTGGGGATGCGCAGTGGAAAAGTCTCAACAAGCAGCTCGAAGCAGCCCTCTACAACAATCCCCTCGATCGCCAGGGCGCCCTCACTTCCCACACCCACTGCGTTGTCGTAAACAAGGATGTTGCGCGGATTGAGAATGTCCATCCTGGCGTCGTTCAGGCGTGTTATCATGTCTTTGCGGACAAGACGACGCTGAGCAACGCCCACCTCAACCTCTACACACTCGATCGAGTAGTACGATAGGGGCAGCTCGCGTCCGCTGCGTGCTCGAGGGCGCTGATCTAAAAATAAATCACAGAGTTGCACGGAGAAGAACAGGAGTTACACAGAGGGAAAAATATTTAGAGATGGAATTAAGCGAGTCTCTCTTTAGTCCCATTTCCTCTCTGTGTAACTCCCTCGCATTTCTCTGTGTAACTCTGTGATTTATTTCCTTAGGGCCGCGTTTACTTCCATAGGGAGAATTTTTTCGTGAGCTCAGAGACTTTGCCCCATTCTCCAAATAGGACAATTCCGTAATAGAGTAGGTCGGCCTCTTTGGTCTGCCTCGTTCGCTCGATCTGCTCTGCAAAAGTTCCCGTCGTCATCGTGTTTGTGAAATCGACGCATTTGATCTCAGCCTGACGAGCGGCTAACCTAAGCGCCCTGATCTTATTCGAATTGGCTTCGAGAATCATAAACGGCATTTCCGATATGTTAGGGTGGCTCCCTCCATCAGCATCGATATAGTGGGTCAGGCGCAATGGATCTTTCCCAATCTCAGAACCAAATCCGATGCACATATGCGCTAAAGCATTCATGATAATGCCTGGCTCGATTTTTTCATTCATCACAGCGACTAATTTATTTGCAAACATCTCCGCTCCTCTAAAGTTTAAATCGGGAAAAACTGCTCTTCCAATTGTGCTCGACCGCATGAACGGCCCGACTCAGGTCTTTTTGTCTTAGGGCCTCTATGATCTGTCGGTGTTCCTCATAAGAGAGGGCGGCGTCTTTGATCTTGTCAAAGTAGTAAAGATCCAATCTTCTCAGTTTGGTTTTAAGTTCGGAGATGATCGTCTCAAGTTCTTTATTATCAGATAGTTTGATGTAAATAGAATGAAAATCACTGTCGGCATTCAATGCGGCTAACCGATCGTGCGTCTTCATCTTTTGTAAGAATCTCTCATTGGCTTCGACCATCGCTTGAATATGTTCATCTCGGATCGCTCCGAATGCTTGATTTAAGGCCAACGACTCGAGGGTCCACACGACGGAATAAAGGTGGAAGGCATTGTGAAAATCGATCGAGCTCACAAGCGTTGAGCAGTTGGGTTTGGTTTTCACCAGCCCCTCATTTTCCAAGCGAAGCAAAGCTTCTCGGATGGGCGTCCGGCTAACGCCCAACTGTTCAGCAAGCGCCTTATCGCGTAACTGCACGCCAGGCTTTAGCGTCCCATCCAAAATCCAATCGCGTAACTTGAGATACGCCTCTTCCCGCACAAATGTTCGTAGAATCTTTCTTTCCATAGTGGTATGTAATATATCACAGGACTTGCTTATTGTGAAGAGGAAAAAATATTCCAAGTCGAGAGTCGTCACCACGCCCGCACCATCTCCCTCCTCTTACCGATGAAAAGGTGAGGGGCGGAGCCTAATCTAAAATTCAGTTTACACCTACTACGGGATGAATTAATATCGCTGCTTATGGCGGATTGGCATTTGGTATTTAGGGTGCATGCTTTGCAGAGGATGTTTTCCCGTGAGGTTAGCGACGAAAATGTGCGATATGTGATACAAAAAGGGGAGGTCATTGAAGATTATCCGACCGATACCCCCTATCCTAGTAAATTAATTCTAGGGTGGATTGGATCTAGGCCTTTGCATATAGTGGTTGCAGAAAATAGAGGCCAAAAGGAATTTATTGTTATTACAGTTTATGAACCCAGTTTAGATAAGTGGGAAACTGGGTTTAGGAGAAGAAAGCCGTGAAATGTCCCGTTTGCAAAAAAGGCGAAACAGTCAAAGGAAAAGTAACGGTAACTCTGGAAAAGGGTGAGATGACCTTAGTAATCAAAAAGGTCCCCGCCAATGTCTGCCAGAATTGTGGGGAAGAGTACGTGGAGGAATCCACTGCGACCCAATTATTGAAGACTGCAGAAGAAGCCGCCCGTATGGGGGTCCATGTAGATATTCGCAATTTCCAAATTGCTTAACTCGGGATTCATCGGAGTGAAAGATCCCTTGTCTAAACTGACTAATGGTTCCCCCGATCTGGTTCTCTTGGCCGAGAGTCGCCACCACGACCCGCACCACTTCCTCGG
>DATIIR010000164.1:0-8106 GCA_035479435.1 Chlamydiales bacterium | reverse complement strand
TAAAGTTCGCACGTCTCTTCACTTTCAGAATTGTAAACGAGGTGGAAACTGTCGGGCGCCCAAGAGGGATTCTCTTTATTTTCGGGTCCCGTTGTGAGCTGCACCTCCTCTTCCGTCGCAAAATCGTAGATCCAAATCTGTCTCACGCCTTCGACTTTGGCGCTGTAGGCGAGTTTGGTCCCGTCGGGCGACCAGGAGGGCGAAGTGTTCTCCCTATTTTTTGTGGTCAGGAGGCGCGGGCGGGGACGCTGTGTATCTTTGGAGCCAACGACGTTCAACAGATAGATGCGGGGTGGTCCATCTTTGTCCGATACAAACGCGACCTGCTTCCCATCGGGGCTGAAGGTGGGGGTCGCCTGCGTGGCCCTCGGCGCGGAATAGAGTTGTCTCGCTTTACAGAGCGCATGTCCTTTAGAATCAAAGTGTTGCACAAAAAGATCGGGTCTGCCGGCCACATCGGTGATAAAGGCCATATGGGTCCCTTTTCGGGCGAGGCTGGGGAGTGCCTGATTGCCCCGCAGGTCGACCATCAGCTCTCCCTTCGGATTGGAGAGTGAGGCGCGGTAGATTTTTGTTTGGCCGCTCTTTTCGGAGACGTAGAAGAACTCGTCGGTAGAACCGGGGATGAAGAAGGGGGAGAGGCAGTAACTTTTTTCACGCGTCACTTGCCGCGCATTGGCTCCATCTGCATCGGCTATCCACACTTCGGAGAGCCAATCGAGCCCTTTTGCATTCTCGTTTTTGTCTCTCTGCGTGAAGATCAGTCTAAGCGATGCGATCCCCTCTTGGCCGAAGAGGTCTTTATGTAGAGTATCGGCGAGTTGATGGATCGCCTGCCGCTCTAAAGGGATGGCCGGATATTTTTTTGACGTTCCCTTTTCGATATTGAAAGCGGTCAATTCCAGCCGATTTTGCGAAACATGAGCAGCGAGACAAAAAGGGATTTTCTCTTTTTTCCACAAGGCGAGATCAAATCCCGCGCGCACATCGGGAAAGTGGAGCGACTCCTCGAGGCTCTCCTGTCTGGCAATGACCGATCCGAAGCCCCCCATGTTGAGATCGAACTCCAGAACGGCGCGCAACTCTTCGAAACGGCGCCAATCGCAATCGCTCGCATGCAGATTGCTTAGATAAATCGGTTTCAACGACGAACGGGTGGCGAGGCGCACTTCCAGATCTTCGCTCATCAAGAGCCAAGGCAACAGCAGCAAACTGAGGAACTTCCACATGACAGATATTTAAACATGAAAAGGGAACCTCTGACAATAGTAAAATAATTCTTTCACAAAAAAGAGCGCTGATTTACACTGTCCGCCAATTTATGGCAGCAGTACACAGATCTCCTCCATCTTATTCGGTGCCTCGAGAAAGACCGGCTCATCGACCTTCTACTCCTGCTGGTGTGGCTTCCCGACATCTGGCTGCGGAGGGGCAAAGAAGGCCGCCATTGCCTCGGTTTCCTCCCCCCACGCTTGTTCCACCACCTTTCCTTATCGATGTGCCCGCTGCTATCCCCGTCGTACCGACTCTAACAGTTGGCGTGGATATGCGAAGAGATCCATTCAGCACAGGATTGTCGGAAAAAACGTTTGAATTGAGAAATTGCAAAAAGCTCAAACTCCGCGCGGTCGTGCCAGGAACTATTGATATGAGACTTCCTCACTTGGTGAAGAAACTGGTCTTTTACCAGACCGACGTTACGGATGAGATCATCGCTGCCCTAGTTAGGGATTGTCCCAACGTCGAAGAAATAGACCTTCAGTATAATCCCCATGTGACGGAGAAAGGCATTCGAGAGATTGCAAAATGGCGCAATCTAAAATCGGTGACGATCAGAAACTGCCCAGATATTCTATCGATAGCCGCGTTGCCTTTTGAGCGGTTAGTTGAGTGTGAAATATGTCTCGGGTTTCCCTTGGAAGTGGACCTTCTTGAGAGATTGGCCAGAAGTCCAGTGTTGAAGAGGGTGCGCTGCGAAATTTCTAAAAAAGGGCTTCAGGTATTTAAGTCGGCCGTAAGCGAAGATTTTGAGATCGATGTGCGGGGATGTCCCCAAATTGACCAGGACGATATCATTGTACTGAATCACGAGAGGGAGCCCCCTATCCGCGTCAGGATGACCCATGACGATGCGCCGCCTCTAAAGGAGCCTCCCTCCGAGCAGGGTGGACGAGGAACTCTCATTGTGCCGCGAAACATCGATGAACCTGCCCTCATGAGCCTTGTCGATAGTGCAGAAGAGATCCATACGGCTCAGCTTTACGATTGTTTGAACGTTCGATACGATGGCGTGACCCATTTTCATATTGTCGATCCTCAGGTCTTATATTTAGGTAAATTGCCTGCAACGGCTAGAACGGTGGAAAAGCTATTTGCACAAACAGAGAAGGTAAAAAGGTTTCAAAACTTAGAAAGGCTCCACTTATTTGAACTCCCTGTTCCAGATAAAGCGTTAGATTATATTTCTCGTATGCCCAAGTTAAAAACCGTTAGCTTGTTTAACTGTAGCGTGCTTACAGTGGCGGGGCTCATTGACTTGGTTACGCAATGCCCAACGCTCGATTCTCTATCGGTGCATGGATGTCCATTGATCGATATTTTTGTCAGAGAAGAGCTGCGGAAGATACGGAAGGATGAAGGGTTGGCTGAGTTGGATCTTTCGTTTGACAGGCATGTGGATGAGACTGCCGTCCGATTTGCGCTAGAAGAGATGTCGCGTGTCGTGGCAGACAAGACCATCAATCGGTTTTATTATTTTCTGCGAACGCCGGTTAAGCATCCGTGGCCTATCCCGGAAGGGGCGCGAATCGGTAAATACCAGCTGACTCGTGCCGAGGAAGTGAACAAGTATTACGTCAAACAACTCGGCTTACTGAGGATCAAAGTGGACCCCAAGGAAGATTGTTGGATGGAGTACGATCAAACCTTGCAGGCCTATCTAAATGGCGTTCGTGGGGCTGGGGCGGTTGTTGCGGAACTTGTTCGGCAGGGTTACTTTAGCGACACTCCGCCGCCGAGGACGGTCCAAGGCGTTTTGGATCTACTGGGATCCCAAGGTGTAGCGAAGCACGTTCGAAGGCTCATCCTTTCTCGCTTGTGGATGACGCGTCTTCCCTCCTTTCTGGAGAACTCGACATGGGCAGGACTAGAAAAGGTTGAATTAGAAGGCAATTATTTTGGTGAGTTGCCTTTCCCCTTCCTGCACCGGCACCCCAAATTATTCGGCCTTCGGCCGCAACCAGCTCAACCATCATGAGAGCATCATTTGTCTTGGCAAGAATGAGTTCTTAACTATACGATGTCCGCTCCTTCATAAACCACGAGGTGAAAAATGAGTGTACAACGAACCCCTTCTCCAACTGCAGTCGCCAATCCTCAAGCAGATCATTCGATCGTTCAAGATACAGAAGCCGCACTGAAAATGACCAGTGTGAGCGATCGTCGCGCCAATGGGCCCTTTGACCAATTTTGTAGAAGCTTATTGAGCGAATCTGCCGAAAATCTTGCAAGCGCACTGCCTGTGCTTTTTGGAGGGCTCTCCTCTCCAGATGACGCTCAGAAAAAAAATGCTCGTGAGCTATGGGATTCTCTATGCCTAGCTGCAGCACCGAATGACCCCATATCAGGACCGAATAACCTCGTATGTAGAGCGGCTCTTGGATTGGATGTAAAAACATACGAAGGAAAGCCCGAGGTTTTTGGGAAGTATTGTGAACTCTTGGAATCTCTTACTCTTCAAGGTCTGCTACGACATCCGGACGCCCTCCAAAAGATCTTGCCTGTCGTATTTGCCAGCCTCGATTCTCCTGATGAAAAGATCGGAAATGCCGCTAAGGACATTGCGCGTCAGATTAGAACGTGTGTATCGGAGGTAGATGCTGCGGTGATCGAGCAGTTTCTCCAATATGCCCAAAATCCGTTGACATCTGATGGCACGGCATGCCTACAAAAGCCCGGAGCCTTGCGCCACTTTTGCCTCATTCTGAGGGATGTGGGGGGAGAGCGGGGGCCTGAAGCGAGAGAGATTCTGTTGCAAGTATTAAAGGGTGCATCGGGGAGTTCCGATTTGGAATGCAATAAAGTCGCATGCGATCTATTGCTGATGTCACAAGACATACATACAGCGAACGACTTAGCGTGGTTTGCTGCGAATGTTTGTGTCGCCCAAGAGACCCCAGAGCATCTCCACCTAGCTGTCCGGTATCTCGATAGACTATTTGAAGATGATTACCATGGAATTATGGACCGTATTCTCGAGGCTCCGATTCGGCACGCTGGGAATATGCTCGCCAGCGAGGACTCGTTTAAGAGACACGATGCACGCGATTTCTTCAGGCATTTGATTAAGCATGGGACGTCTGCACAGAGACAACTGGTTCCCCAAAACGTGATTGAGCACCTCGCGAAGGGTTTTGTCAAAGAGGGAGGAGAATTCAGAGGATTTAACTTTTTCGAGGAGTTGCCCGACCATCAATTGTCTCCTGAGGCGAGGAAGCAGTTGCGGCAAACCACGGCAAGAGATGTCCACAAGATGCTCCTCAGCAAGGGGACCGAACAACAATTTGCGGTGCTATTTTTCCGGGCATTTCTCACACATTCCACTCCTGAGCAGCAATTGCAATACCTTCCTGAAGCGGATCTTGCGGAGGTGCGTAAGCGTCTCGCAGATCTAGCTGAAGTGGCAAAGTAATATCCCGTGGGGGAGCGTTTTTGCGCTCCCCGGTATAATTGTCTTGGCAAGAATGGTTTCTTGATTATACGATGTCCGCTCCTTCATAAACCACGAGGTGAAAAATGAGTGTACAACGACCTTCTACTCCAACTGCAGTTGCGATGCCTCAAGCAGATCCTTCGATCGTTCTAGATACGCAAGACGCACTGAGAATGACCAGTGTGAGCGATCGTGGCGCCAACGGGCCCTTCGATCGATTTTGTGAAAGATTGGTGCGCGAATCTACCGAAAATATTGAGAGTGCGCTGCATGAGATCTTTAATGGACTCTTCTCTTCAGATGTCGGTCAGCAGCAGAATGCTCGAGATTTATTGGCTTATCTGCGCCGAGCTGCAACACCGGATGACTGTGTATGGAAGGCGCTTCTTGGATTCAATGTAGAAGCACACCATGGAGTGCCCGGGGCCCCACATATGGCGTATATGAGAGCAAATCCAATATTGTACCACGGAAAGCCCGAGGTTCTTAAGGAGTATTGCAAAATCTTGGAATCTCTGGGACAGTGGCCTGTATTGGTTGACATTCTGACAACACAATCTTTGGGAATGCCAGAGACTGTCGTCTCCATAATGAGTGAAATGCTTCAAGGTCTGCTACAATGGCCGGGTGCTTTCCAAAAGCTCTTGCCTGTCGTATTTGCCAGCCTCGATTCTTCTAATGAAAATGCCAAGAAGGCCGCCGAGGGCATTGCACATAAGGTTAGAAACGCTGTATCGAAGGCAAATGCTGAGGTGATCGAGCAGTTTCTCAAATATGCTCAAAATCCGGTGACACCTGAGGGCACGTCGTGCTTACAAAAGCCCGAAGCTTTGTGCCACTTTTGCCTTATTCTGGAGGCTGTGGAGGGAGAGCAGGGGCCTGACGCGAGAGGGATCCTGTTGAAAGTATTAAAGATTGCATCGGAGAGCCGTGATTTGGAATTGAATGTAGTCGCATGCAATCTGTTGCTGAAGTCACAAAACATAGATACAGCGGACGACTTAGCGTGGATTGCTGCGACCATTTGCGTCGACAGGAAGACTCCAGAGTATCTCAACCTAGCTGTCCGGTATCTCGATAGACTATTTGAAGATAACTACCGTAGAATCGTGGACCGTGTTCTCGGGGCTCCGATTCAGCACGCCGGGAAAATGCTCCTCAGCGAAGACGACTGGCATCGTTTCACTGCACGGGATTTCTTCAGGCATCTGATTAAGAATGGGACTTCTAAACAGATCGAACTGGTCCCTGCGGAGGTGATAACGCGCCTTTCAGAAGGTTTCGTTGATGAGGGTGAATTTGTTGGATTTAACTTTTTTGAGGAACTGCCTGATCATCGATTGCCTCCCGAGCAATTACAAGAGATGCGGCAAGGTACAGCAAGAAAAGTCTACGATATGCTCAATGGAAATGCAATTGAACGGCAATTTGCCGCGGCATTCTATCGGGCATTTTTCACCCATTGCACTCCTAAGCAATTGGAACTGATTCCACCCGATGTGATGGAGAAACTCGAGCGGTTGGCTCTGGTAGGAACTCCAGAGCAATTGCAAGCCTTTCCGGAAGGGTATCTTGCCGAGTTGCGCCAGCGTCTTGCGGCTGCAAAAACCGTTTAACAACCACCGAGAACACCGAGGCAGGGCACCTGTTTTATAATTTCTCGGTGCTCTCGGTGTTCTCGGTGGTTAAATTTTAATGCTTTACCCACAAACGATTCGTGCAACAACGCCACCGTTTAGTGGGTTTCTCGATTGCGGAAAGTGACGGTGAACGATTGCCGCTCGTTGTGGTGGGGGAAGGTGAGTTCGGGGAGCCGCGCCTTGAGGAACTCGCCGTTTTTAGTGCTTTTGGCCTCGAGAATCTGACATTGAGTTAGCCGCCCAAAGGAGTCGATCTCGATTTTGGCTCTCACCTCCCCATACTCGGGGAGGTCGAGCTCATTTTGTAAGTAGGCGATCACGATTTCCCCATACGTGGGGTCCACCTCCAGCGGCGCGATCTCGGCTTTCGATGCGATTTTTGAGGGGAGCGTGATGCTGGGGCGCGATCGCGCGGTTTCTGTACTTAGAGTCTCTAGACTCTGGGCGATCTCTTGGAGGAGATTTTCCTCTGCCGCGGGAGCTGCTTTTGTTTTGGGGGCGGGTTTTGTGGTGGCGATGCCGGTCTTGGCCTTTGCGGGAGCGGGCTTGGCTACGGCGGGTTTGGGTGTTGCTTTTTTGGCTGGGGCGGAGGGCGTTACTTTGGGTGTGGCAATGGGGGCCCTTGGAGGGGGTTGGGCGGCTAGCGTTCTTACGACCATGGGCCTTGGCGGCCGGAGGCGGCTGGTGGCCAGATGGTGGCAGAGGAGGGCAAAGATGGCGAGGAAGTGGCATGCAAAAACCACGAGGGCGATCTGCTTACTGCGCGAAAGGAGGAAGAATTTGTCTAGCAGTTTCATGGGCCGGGCTTTAGGATCACATCCATCTGCTCGAATCCGATCGTTTCCAGGGTGTTTTTAAGCGATTGATACGTGCCGAAGTGGGCCTGTTTGTCATGGATGAGCTGCGGGATCGCTTTGGGGTTGCGCTTCTTCTCCTGGCGGAGGAGTTTGTCGAGTTCAGGAAGGGTCACTTTTTTCCCCTGATACCAGAGGGAATTATCGGCGTGGACGGCGATCGAAATGGGTCCCGTCTGCAGTTCCTTTTTTTCGGAGCCGCCACTTTGGGCGAGATCGACCGAATCGATGTCTAGAACGGGGGCGATGAGCATGAATGTGATGAGGACGACGAAGACCACGTCGATCAGGGGCGTCAAGTTGATCAACGGCTCGTCGACGGTCTCGTCGTCAGGTAGAGATCGGAATCTTTTGCGCATGTTCTGGCTTGCGATATTGGAGTTCTAGGGAAGCTAGGAGGAGTTGAGAAAAGTCCTCCATCTCGCGCCGGTATTCTCGTCCCGCATTTTTGAGGTAGTTGTAGCCGACAATGGCGGGGATGGCCACGACCAAGCCGATCACCGTCGTTGCGAGAGCCATGGAGAGGCCGGTTAACATCGCTGCGTTGCTCGATGAAAACCCCCGCGAGTTGAGCTCGCAAAAGGTGAGGAGGATTCCCCACACCGTCCCTAGCAGTCCCAAAAACGGGCCCAGTGTGACGATGGTCGATAGGACGAAGAGGTTTTTCTCCAAAATTTTGTGTTGTAAGGCCAGCGCCGACTGCACTTGCGATTCGATCAGGCCGAAGTCGGCTTCAGACAAAATTGTCTCCGCATTCGGGGCAAAGAAGTGGTTGCGGCTGAAGATCTGCAGTGTTTTTTGCTTGAGGGCTTTGTAGATCTCGAAGTAGGGGTGGGGCACATCGAGCAGCTTGCCTTTGGGCCGGGCGAATTGCAATCCGAGCGGATCTTTCTCCGAAAAG
>DATIIR010000163.1:0-3477 GCA_035479435.1 Chlamydiales bacterium | reverse complement strand
GCTGTCGATCTGAGTTCCATCAGCGAGGAAGACGGTATATTCGAGAGAGACTTTTTTGCCGCTTTTGATCATCCAGATCTCCAGGTTGGTTTAAAGCCTTCTTATTTCAAGATCAAAATCCGAGTCAAGAAAAAATAAAATGGACCCTTGCAAACAGATCCACTAGTATAGTATAAACTCGCCTATAGAGAGGTGGTATGTGCCCTACGGTTTTTAAGACGCGTTCCTATCGTTTTTTCTTCTTTTCACGCGAGGAGCCCAGGAAACATGTCCATGTTTCGTGCCCCGCAGGGGAAGCTAAGTTTTGGATAGAGCCCATTATCGCCTTGGCGATGTATCATGGTTTATCAAAACACCAATTGAAAGAAGTACAAACACTAGTGGAGAATCACATCGATGAAATCAGCAGCGCTTGGGAAAAACACTTCTCCCATTGAAATCACTATTACACAGTTCGGACTCTGGTTATGCCTCCATGATGAGGAATTCTTTCTTTCCTACACTGATCATCCTTTCTTCAAAAACGCCAAGATAAATGATGTCTATGATATTGAGCTGCACCATAAGGAGCACCTCTATTGGCCAAAACTTGACGTGGATCTCAGTGTCTCCATACTGAAAAATCCCCACCACTTCCCCCTGATCGCTCACTAAGCTCCTCTTTCCAGGACTTCTTGTCTTGTCGGAGTTTGGCATAGGCTACGTTGACCTTTTGCATACGCCATTCACGATAGTAGGACGTGAGAGCACGCTCGATAATGGCAATCTGACTTTCCCCCGTTTCGTGAACAATCTCCCGAACAATCTTTTTAGATCTCCCAGTGATTTTGGCTTGAATAGTCATTATCACACCTTATCCCTCTTGAATTGTAAATTTGTTAAGCGTTTTGAGGGCTTTTCGCGCTCTTACACGGAGCCTGGTTACTGAGGCCGGACTCATTGGCTTATTCCGCCCTGAGCTTCTACTGACCTCAGTAGACTCAGGTCTCGAGGGGATCGGTGACAGTTGGATCGGAATAGTTGTGCCCGTTTCTTTACTTATATCAACAGATTTAGCCAGATTTTTGTAATCTTCTTTCGAAAGATGAAGATCTCCTTCCATCTGTTTCATATATTCTCCGAGAGTATCGGAATCGCGGCGAAAAAGAAATGGAAGAATGAGTCTCATCAAATCATTACTCGCAAGAGCTTGTTTGTATAATCGTTTAGAAACATTCAACCGTTTTATTAAGCTTGATTTGTTTACGTTAACAGTTCGTTTTTCACCGTCACACATCACTGCAAATCTGTCTGCAGTGAAAATAGCGCAATGCGTATCTATAGCAATTCGATACATAGGTTTTTTTAGCATTTGATAATCGAATATAAGGCGCATTTGCTTGGCACCTCCTCCCTCAGCCGTACACTCTTGGAGTGTCACGTTGGGAAGGAGTGAGGTAGATACTGGTTGGTAATGTATAGTGCTCATAAAGTTTGACCTAATAAAAAAACAGCGGGTTCTTTGTCGAGAGGGAAGGGGTTGTTTTTCCACTTGGCGACGGGTTGGGAAACGACGCGTTGAGTGGGAGTAGTGAGATTGACGGCGACGCAGAGGCGGGTGGTGGGTTGCAGAGTGCGCTTGAGGAGGTCGAGCATCTTGGAAGAGCGATAGGGGGCTTCGATCCAGATGTGAGTGGAGGGCGTTTTCTCTAGCAAGCGGATCTTATTTTCTAGGTCGGGAACTTCGCGGGGCAGGTAGCCGTGAAAGGTAAAGTGTTGGCCGCTAAATCCAGAGAGTTGGAGCGCCATGATAAGGGAAGAGGGGCCAACTAGCGTTTCGATGGGGATGTTTTTTTGGTGCGCGAGCCAAACGAGATCGGCGCCCGGATCGGCGATGCAGGGAAGGCCGGCGTCGGAGATCAGGCCCCAGGTTTGGCCGGTTGCAATGGGCTGAATGAGCTCGGCGAGGTCTTTGGTGTGTTCGTTGAGGACGCGGAGGGGCATTTTCGCCATGTCGTCATGAGAGAGAAACCTGCGCAGGTAGCGGCGGGCCATCTTCTCGCTCTCGGCGATGAGACCTTGGATGGAGGCGACGGCGGCATTGACGCTAATGGGGAGAAACGGTTCGGTGGGGAGAGATTCGTCGAGGAGATTGGGAAGGAGGATTAATTTAGCGGGCATAGAGGTGAGCTCGGAAAAGATCCAGAAGGGCGCAGTACTGGGTGGATTGGGTGCGCGAGAGAAGTTCGATCTCGAAGAGCTTGTCGAGCCCTTTGCGGAAGTAGGGAGCGCCGAGGCGGGCTGCTTGCGAGCTCCGTTTTTCGAGTGTTTTGGGCCAGAGTTTGGGCAGGTAGCGGGTCCACTGATCGGCGGGACATTTCTCCTCAATGAGCGTTGAGAGCGAAAGGCCGAGATGGAGCTGGCTGCGGAGCGCCGGAATGAGGCCGTGAAAGGCGGAGGAGTCGAGAGAGGGAAAGCCGCCCCCTTCCCAAATCACCTCTTCAGCCGTTTGCCAGAGAGTGGAGGTACGCGAGGCGGGAGAAAGTTGCAAAATATCTTCCCGATCGATGGTCGATCGATCTCCGACGTAACAGATCAATTTGTCGATTTCACTCTCGAGAAGTGCGGGATCGGTACCGAGCCGCTCAAAGAGGAGCTCCGCGCCGCCTGCACTGAGCCTTTTGCCCGCATTTTTCGCCCGGTCTGCCAGTTGTTCGGCAAGCCGTTTCTCTTTGTCCCACGGCTTTTCGTCGAGCAGGTCGAGAACCACCCCCTCTTTTTCCACGAGGGGAACCAGAGGTGTCTTGGAGCGGGCACCAAAGAGCGCGTAGCCCGAGGAAAAATTGAGGTGCTCACAGAGGAGTTGCAGCTGTTTTTTGGCGAGCTTTTCCACTTCGTCGAGGACGACGATCGGTTCACCGCCGAGAAGCGTCAGGCTCTGCATCGCATCGAGTACTTCGAGAGGCGAACACTCGGCGCCGCTAAAGCGAGTGGGCGGGTTCACGAGGTAAGAGAGGATCAGATCGATCGCTTTGGTCCGCTCAAAATCATCGGCAATTGCGACCAGATAGACGCGGCACAGATGATGGGGCGCAGCGCTCGAGAGATGCTTCTGGAACGATTTGAGGTTCTGGTATTTCATAAACCCCAAACAAAATCAACTTCGATCTTGACGTCGGGATGGAGGCTCTGATGCACGGGGCAGTGGAGCGCAGCTTTTTCCAGCTTTTCTCGCACCTGTTGGTTCGGCGAGAGCCCGCTCCGTATGCGAACGGTGATTTTGCCGATACGGCGATGGGGCACGGAGGTCATCTCTTTTTCCGCTTCGGCTGTGATCCCTTTCAGATCTACGCCCACTTTGTGCGCGGCCATGGCCATGCTCATCAACATACACGCGGCAAGGCCGCTGGCGATCTGATCGGTCGGCGCAAAGAACTCCCCTTTTCCCCCAATGTCCTTAGGCGCGTCATTTTCCACCTTAGCTCCCGACTCATGGAA
>DATIIR010000162.1:0-3509 GCA_035479435.1 Chlamydiales bacterium | reverse complement strand
ACCGTCCAGCCGTCGTGGGTATCGAGGATGCCGTCGCGGACGCCGGCGTTGATCATCGGCTCGATGGTGAAAATCATGCCGGGGACAAAGGGGATGCGCTGCTCATTGTAATGGTGAGGGATCTCGGGGGGCTCGTGGAAGGAGATGCCGACGCCATGGCCCACAAATTGGTTGACGACAGAACACTTGTGGGGCCTGGCGTAGTCTTCAATGGCTTTGCCAATCTGCCACACTTCATTGCCCGGTTTACACACATCGATGGAGAGATGGAGACACTGCAGCGATACCTCCACGACGCGTTTTTTCTCCTCGGAAACTTTGCCGATAGAGACCATGCGGCTGCAATCGCCAAAAAATCCGTCGACGATGCAGGAGACGTCGATATTGAGGATATCGCCCTCTTGAAGGGGGCGCTTGTCGGGGATACCATGGCAAATGACCTCGTTGAGCGAGGTGCAGATGGTTTTGGGATAGGGAGGTGAGCCGTAGCCAAGAGGGGCGGCCGTGGCTCCCGCTTTTTTGTGCAGCTCGCGAGAGAGTTCATCGAGTTCGAGTGTGGTAACGCCCTCTTTGGCGTGCTTGCAGAGCTGATCGAGGATGCGGGCTGTGACTTGACAGGCGGTGCGGATCTTCTCGATCTGCTCGGGCGTTTTCAAAATGATCCCGTAGGTAAGGAGATATTGCTTGGCCAGGTCGCCACCCGCAGGAAGACGCGGATAGTGGCACTTCTTCCACTTTTGCCCGCTCCCACACCAACAAGGATCATTTCTTGTAATCATACAGGTTAGTTTAGCGGGTAAAGGACTTGGTGTAAATGGAGTCCGTGCGCGGGGGCGGTGATTGCTGCTTGTTTTCGGTCGCGGGAGGCGAGGATGGGGGTGAGCGAGGCGAGTTTGCCACTGCCGATGTAGACGAGGGCGCCCACAATGTTGCGGACCATCTTGTAGAGGAACCGATTCCCCTTGATGGAGATCTCTAGAGCATCTTTGAAGGAGATCGATTCGAGGGTGCAGATGGGGTCTTTCTCCTCTTCATTGGCAAAGGCGGTGAAGTCGTGGGTTCCGATGAGCTCTTGGGCGGCCGCTTCCATTTTGGGGAGGTTGAGGGGGACGTGGACTTGCCATGCGTAGAGGCGCTGGATCGGGTCTTGTACGGGGCCGAGGGTGAGTCGGTAGATGTACTCCTTGCCAATGGCGTCGAGGGTGGGATGGAACTGGCACGGGAGGAGTTGGAGAAGGCGGATATCTTGGGGCAAAACGGCGTTGAGGGAGTGGAGCAGTTTTTGGGGTTCGATGGATTTCTGTAGCGAAAATTGGATCACCTGTCCCATGGCGTGGACGCCCCGGTCGGTGCGGCTGGCGGCTTCGGGGAGGGGCGATTCGCCTGTGATGCGGGTGAGGGCGTTTTGGAGCTCTTCCTGAATCGATGGGCCGGAACGGGTCTTCTGCCATCCAAAATAGTGGGTGCCATCGTAGGCGAGGATCGCTTTATACACCTTGGCTAGCCATGAAAGCGCTGAGGCCGCTCATAAACATCTGGACGGCGATGAGGATTAGGACGAGTCCCATGAGCCGCTCGAGGGCCAAGATGCCTCTCCAACCGAGGAGCTGCTTGAGGAACGAGGAGCCGAGGAGGATAATGAGCGATGCGCTCCAGGCAATGAGGATCGCGCCGAACATGATCCAGGTCTCCTCCTGTTTGGAGTAGATCATCACGGCGGCAAGGACGGAGGGGCCGGCGATCAGGGGAACGGCGAGGGGGACGATAAAGGGCTCCGTGTCGTGGGGGAGGCTCTCGTTGGGATCGTGGGGAGGGGGGAAAATCATCTTGAGGCAGAGGAGGAAGAGGATAATGCCCCCGGCGATCTGGATCGTATCGTTGCTGATATGGAGGAACCGCATCAGGGCGTCGCCGATGAAATTGAAGACCATGATGATGAAGAGGGCGATGAGGAGCTCGCGGCAAATCACAATCCGCTGCCGCCTCGGGTCGAGCCTCTTCAAGAAACTGATATAGAAGGGGATATTCCCAATGGGATCCATCAAGAGGAAGAGGGCGAAGGCAACGGAGAGCAAGTTGAGCATATCTTTATGGTATCGGAAGGTAGGGGCAAAATCTACCTTTTTGTGGAGGTCTCCACCTGTCGCCAAAGGCGGTTCATGAACCTGCGCTGTTCGCTGTTGAGGTTGTGGAGGGCGATGACCACGTCGCTGTTTTTGTAAAAAGCGGCCTTGGTCCAATTGGCGGAGCCGGTGACGAGGGTCTGGTCGTCGATGTAGATGAATTTGTGGTGGAGGAGCTGGGTTCCCTGGCTCAGGCCAAGGGGAACGCCCGCTTTTTTGAGGGCTTCGACGGCTGCCGAACTGGCGCCGAGTCCCGAGTGCATGTCGATGACGATCGAGACGTGGACGCCCCGTTTGTGGGCGGCGATCACCTCCTCGAGGAGATTCGGGTGGGTGAAGGTGAAGAGGGCGATCTTGATCGATCGATTGGCGTTGCGGATCTTTTTCCGGAGCTCAGTGAGAGCGTGGCCCCGGGGATCGGGGAGGAGCCAAAGTTCTATGCCTTGGCCTCCCACCAGCGTGTGGAGATATCCAGGCGTGTAGGGTTCATGTTCCTCGAGGAATTTGGCGATGTTGCGGCTCATGAAGCCGATGACGAGATTGTCGTGCATCCGCAGCGAAGCAGAAGTCATGTTGGCCGATCCGATAAAGACCATCTCCTTGTCGAGAATGAGGATCTTTTGGTGCATGAGGCCGGCATTTTTGATGGGATGGATGTCGCTTCCGTTGAGGAATTTGAAGATTTTAGCCGACCCGCCGGTGTCGTAGAAGATTTTCGTATCCACGTTTTCATGGATTTTTTTAGAGAGAGCGCTGAGGATAGCCCTGTCGCTGAGGCCGAACATAACGAGGTGAATAGAAGAGCTCGCCTGGCGGATGGCGCTCAGGAGCGTGGACCTAATGTCTTGCTGGCACTGGTTGGAGTAGAGGCGGGCGGGCTCAAAGGGTCTCGGGAGGTTGGGCGCGAGCGATTCCCAGACGAACCAGACGCAAAACAGAACAACGGCAAAAAGGACCCACGGAAAAGAGGGCTTTGGCGGCTTTTTCTGCGGCGGAAGCGGAGGTCTGGGGGGAATCTTTTTTTTAAAGATCATCGGGGCATGCCTTATCGCATACCCCTTATATCACTAAATAGTTTTTCCGGCTTTGCGCATTTTGCGGACAGCGGGGCCGACGCCGATCTTATCGATCGTGCGCAGTGCACCTGTGGAGAGGCGCAAGGTGACGAATCGCTTCTCCTCGGGAATCCAAAGGCGTTTTGTCTTTAGATTGGGGAGGAATCTGCGGTTGGTGCAACCGGTGATTTTAAGACCGATCCCTTTTTTCTTTTTGGCGATACCGCGGAGTGCATAACTGCGGCCAGATGAAGGTTTTCTTCCAGTGAGAGCACAAGTTCTAGGCATAAAAAATCCCTTTAAAATAGACACCGAGTGTAGCGCGACCAAC
>DATIIR010000161.1:0-10199 GCA_035479435.1 Chlamydiales bacterium | reverse complement strand
TGAAAAGGGGGTTGTATTCTTCAATACTAGCCCCCTTTTCAAGAATCGATTTTCGGCGCTTTGAACCCGCCCAAAGGCCAACTTTTGCATCACTTCGGGTATACCAGGTTGGAGGCTTATGATAACAATACCTAACAACATATCACCCAATCAATTAGAAAATTATTATTCATCTCTCGCTTCTGATGTAGAAAGCAGCAAAGAAGAAATAAAGCATTTAAAAGAAATGCTATCAAGTTATGCAAAAAAATTAGACTTAACGCAAGAAAACTGTTTAAGTAATATAGGTTATCCAACCTTAACTGATTTAGAGGGGAAGGCTGCCGACACTGCAGAAAAGATCAAGGATCACCTCGATTTTTTTGATACCTTAAAACACTTTGACGCACCTGAGATGAATGCGCAGAAGGAGAAAATTCACTCAAACATAGAGCAAATTCTCAATTGCAACAGCCAAAATCAGGGGCAGATCCAGATGATGAAAAATATAATCTTTAAGGTGCAAGAGTTGAATCTTTTTTTAAATCGTAAAAACAAGGAAGCGAATGGCGTCGCACAAGAGTTAGCCCTTTTTGCAGAGATTTGTGCGACGGTTGGGCCAAATCTTCAGACTGATTACAGAGAGCACATGTGTTTAAAGTTAACAGAATTTGACCAACTAACTTCAGAAACTGCAAAAATCATTGAGAACTTGTCCCTTCAATTCCAACAATCTGACATACCCGAGATGATGATGCGTTATAATGAATGGAGGGTAAACTCGCAATCACACGTGGACAGTATTTCCGAGAAAAACACAAAAAATCGAGAGCGGATCGAGATGATACTACAAAAAATCCTTGGGTGGTGTCAGCAAGTTGAACTCTAAGAGACTGTCTTTGTTGTTTTCCTGAAACACCACTCGAGTGTTTCAAAATTGCCAGAAAAGCACCTGATGACCACAATGGCAATTAACCTGAACAGAATATGCGTTTTGTATATTTTTTTTCCGTTTTTCTCTTCAACAGCGCTGCTCTTCTCGGCGCTACGACACTGACAGTAACTGTGGGAGGCGATGCGTTTTTACCGACAGGAACGGGTACTACATCAGGCGATTTGCGCGGAGTATTGAATTACGCGAATCAAAATCCGCTCTCGGGCCCCTTTACGGTTGGATTCGCTAGCTCTGCAGGCTCGTCGATTACGACGTCCGCCTTTCTCCCTTTTTTAAATTTAACGGGCACTTCTGGGACTCCGGCGAATATTACGATTAACGGCGTGCTATCTGGAGGGGGGAATATGACTCTGAGTGGCAATGGTGCCAGCCCTGGATTGATTGCCGTACAGGGAACGGTTCTTCTCGAAAATCTCAACCTGGTCAATTTTAAATCTTCTGGAGGAACTGGCGGAGAGAGCGGCGGTGGCGGGATGGGAGCTGGCGGCGCTCTTTTAATCGACGGCGCTACAGTTACACTGAACAATATAGTTTTTGGGCAAGGCGGATTGGGCAATCAAGCCATTGGAGGCAATGGGGGAATATCAGCGATAGGGACAGGGGTTGCAAAAGGCGGCGGCGGCGGCGGCGGAATTGTGGGCAACGGGGGATCTGCCTCGTCGAGCGGGCCTTCGGGGGGAGGACTTCTTGGAGCCGCGGGCGGTGGTGGAGGCGGATTTGGCGGAATGGGAGGAGGGACGCAAGATGCTCCAACAACCACTAATCTTTATGGCGGCGGCGGCGGCGGCGGCATGGGATTGACAGGGGCAACAGCACAGGGCGCATCAGGAGCGGATGGCGCTAATGCAACTCCTTTGAATGGAACTGCTGGAGCCGGTTACGGAGCTTTAAACGGCGGCACGACGCCATCCGGAAGCACCGCGGCGGTGAATGCGGGGGGCGGCGCAGGAGGCGGAGGTTCTCTTGGAGGAGGAGGATTGTCTGCCAGGGGATGTGCTGCCGGAGGAGGATCAGGCGGAGGTTCTGTGATAAGCGGAGGCAGCGCTCAAGCTGGTGCGGGTGGATATGGAGGAGGCGGAGGAGGAGCTGGTGTGAGCTCGTTTGCTCCAATAAATAGTCTGGCAGGAAACGGCGGCTTTGGCGGCGGCGGCGGTGGGGCCATAGGATCGCCAGCTACGGGTGCATCGGGGAATGGGGGGTTTGGAGGTGGCGGCGGCGGAGGGATCAGTATATTCACCGATACTGGCAACGGAGGGTTTGGAGGTGGCGGAGGGGGAGGAGCAGCAATCGTAGGAACAAGTTTGTTTGGCGTGGGGGGCGTAGGAGGAGGACAGGGAGGCGTCAAGTCAAGCGCGACTATACCAAGGGTATTTCCTGGCGGAGGGGGAGCCGGCTTCGGAGGCTCTATTTTTGTCAATTCGGGGACGAGTTCGGGGAGCTCTATCGGTTCCGGAAGTTTGATGATCACAGGACCCGTTTCCATACAATTTGGCAGCGTGGCAAACGGCTCCGCGGGTGCAGACTCGGCGGGCACAGGGGCGACTGGACAATCAGCCGGCACATCAGGCGGTAGCGGGATCTTCATCGTGACCGGCACCGGCAGCGTCAAAACGTTAACCTTTCCGACGAATACGGGAGCGATCTCGATTACCGATTCGATTTTTGACGACAGCTCTTACGCCATTCCCGGGGGGAGCGGCGTCACTGCAGGTTCCGGGAGCGGGCTGCAGCTGATCGTTACGGGCTCGAGCACTTTGACTTTAGGCACTTCTTCAGCTTCTCCGACAAATCGATTCAGTGGAGGAATGCGCATTGGAAATTCCGGAGCCGATGCGCCGACGGTATCGATTTATTCCGGAACTGAACTGCCGTCCGGAGCGGGAGCAGGCACTGTGGTGTTCAATGGAATCCCTACCCTGCAAACAACCGGCAATGCGTCCATGGCATCGATCATGCAGATTGCCACTAGCAGCATCGCGACTTTTGACACGCAAACAAACGCCTCGACTATTTCCGGGGTGATCAGCGGCGGCGGCGGTCTCACAAAAATAAATTCCGGATCGCTCACGATAAGCGGCACAAACAGCTATAGCGGCACTACCCAAATCAATGGGGGGAGCTTGATTGCCGGAGCCACGAATACATTTTCCTTAAGCTCTCGACATAGTTTAGCGAATACTTCAGGCGCTACCTTAAACTTAAATAATTTCAATCAAACGATCAGATCACTTGTCGGAGGGGGCGCTCTTGGAGGCAATGTCTCATTGGGATCAGCTGCTCTAAGCACTGGCTCCGATAATACAAGCACTACATTCGCAGGAGTGATTTCGGGACTTACCGGATCGATCGTTAAGCAAGGGACGGGTACTTTCACTTTGTCCGGAGCGAATACTTATGGTGGCGGTACTACTCTGAATAACGGCACTTTGGCGATCAATAGCGACGCCTCTTTGGGAACGGCAAATACCTCCATCAGCGTGACAGGAACTTCTACTTTGCAAGCCAGCGGAAATGTTACAGCATCCGCAAGACCTCTCGCCATCTCTTCCGGGATAACGATCACCATGGATATGCCAACAGGAAGCTCTCTCATATATCCCGGAGTCATATCGGGCGCTGCCGGATCCCTTAAAAAAACAAGCGCCGGCACTCTCACCCTTTCCGGCGTCAATACCTATGGCAGCGGCACTATCTTAAGCGGCGGAACCGTGGTGATCAATAGCGACGCATCGCTAGGAGCGGCAAATACTTCCATTGGTGTCTCTGGCAACGCTACCTTGCAAACTGACGCAAGCTTCACGACTTCCGCAAGACCCATCAACCTCTCTTCCAGCACAACTCTTTCTATCAATACATCGACGAACAATACCCTCACGTATCCTGGAGTTATAACAGGCGCCTCAGGAACTCTTCAAAAAATAGGACCTGGAACTTTTGCCGTTACCGCCTCCAGTACCTATAGTGCGACGACGATTCAGGCCGGCCGATTGAATGTATTATCTCCGGCGAATCTTACAACGAATGTGGCTGTGAATGGGGGAGTATTGGGAGGAAATGGGCAAATTACAGGGAGCGTTCAGATAAACGCCGGAGGGGCCATCACACCCGGGACCTCCATCGGAACAATATCCATTGTCAATGGACCTTTGACTCTAGACTCCGGGTCTACAACGAATATTGAAATCAGCCCAACATCCAGTTCGCTCATTGCAGTCAGTGGAACCCCTGGATCGGCAAGTTTGGCCGGTACATTGAATATGATCGTGGATGCCGGTACGTATCAGGAGAGTGAGCAGGTGTTTTTAACCGCGACTGGAGGCGTCACAGGGACTTTCGGAACGCTCACATTATCTCAATTATTTCCCGGATTTGCCCCTCACATAGTATATGGTTCGACCTTTGTAGCGCTGGCGCTCTCCCCTTTAACTTTTCATGTCTCGCAATTTACAGGCAATCAATCTGCACTTGCTCAGTATCTCAACTCCTTTCAATTCAATCCGGATTATGCAGGGGTTCTGACCATTTTAACGCAGCTTCCATTCGATCAGCAGGTGAGGGCTTTAAATGCTATCAGCCCGGCGAGAAACGGATTTAATTTTTTCACGATTGCCAATGGGATTTACTCTTTTGCCAATATGATCGATACCAGAATAGGCATGTATCGGATCGAACGCCTGCTGCGGAAGAATAGTGAGCTGTTTGTAACAGGTTGTTTCGGTATATTCAGCCAAAACCATCTGATAGCGGATGACAATCTTTCTGAAGAGGCTTCCGACGATTTTTCCGAAGATACATCTGACCATGCACCCGAGCGCCTGCCTGAAGGGAACATACGGAGAATTGCTCAGTCGCAAGAGGAAAATTATTGCATTTGGATAGATGGGTTTGGAAGTTTCTCATGGCAAGATGCGCATCGCCAACTGCCCGGGTTTGCTTTTCAGTCGGAAGGCTTTTTTCTCGGTTGTGACTATCTTGCTTTACAAAATGGATTTGTAGGCATGGCCAGCGGATATTTGCGCACCTCTCTTCATTTTAAAGAGGAGCTGGGAACCGCCGGGATCAATTCCTATTTTCTGGGGTGGTATAGGTCGATCCAGTTTCTTGACGCATATGTAGATTTTGGACTGCTTGGCACTTTGAATCAAAACCAAAATAAAAGGCATGTTGCCTTTCCCGGCTTTTTAGAGACTTATTATAGTTCTCACATGAGCTACCAATTCACTCCTCATCTTGAATTCGGAGTGGACTGTCAAGATGATCGGTTCAATTGGAATGTTTTTGAACCCTTCGCGGCATTTGATTGGGTGGTGAATTGGGAAAGAAAATACAAAGAAAGAGGCCAGTCTAAAAAGTTCGCTATGAAAGTCAATGCCAAAACCTCGTATTTATTGCAGAGCAAGGTGGGGTTGAAAGCGTACCAACAGCTGAACCGTTCCTGGGGCTATTGTATTTTCAAAGAAATAGCATCCTATGTGAATAGAACGCCTTTTAAAACAAAAGGGTTGACTGCAGCGATCGTGAACCAGGGCGGTTCGTTTGCCTTCGATTCTTTTACTCAAAGGCAAAATCTTTTGGCCATTGAATTCGAAGCAATGATCAAAGGAAACAACGATTATTTTGGAATCGTCGAATATGATGGGGAATTTTTTTCCGGTTACCTCTCCAGTCAAGCGCAAGTGCAAATCGGCAAATATTTTTAACCTGAATAAACCCATTATTCAGGTTTTTAGGAACAGGCGCGATGTTTTTTCTTGGACTTGACTGCAGCACCCAAAGTCTTTCAGCGGTCGTCATCGATTATAAAAAAAGAAAGCCGATTTATGAAACGTCGGTGATCTTCGAGAAAGCTCTTCCTCAATACAAAACTACAAGCGGCACTTTACGAACTGGAGATCCTCTCGTCGTCCACAGCCCACCCCTCATGTGGGTAGAGGCCTTGGATCTCCTTTTTCACACCATGAGCTCTGATGGGCTCGATTTGGCCCAGATCCTTGCTGTGTCGGGATCGGCTCAACAACATGGTTCGGTGTATTGCAACGACTCGCTTCCTCAAGTTCTTGCCCAGTTAGATGCTTCTCGAAATCTGCCATGTCAGCTACGAGAGGTGTTCTCGAGAAAGACCTCTCCTGTTTGGATGGATGCTTCCACTTTCATTGAATGCGAGGAGATTCGCCAGGCGATGGGGGGCATGCTTTCGATGATCGAGGCGACCGGTTCCGATGCGCTGGAAAGATTCACAGGGCCTCAAATCCGTAAGTTCTACAAAACCGAGCCAGATCTCTACCACAAAACTACATCGATTGCTCTCATCAGCTCCTTTTTGGCCTCCATCTTGACCGGGAAAATCGCTCCGATAGACTTTGGAGATGGGGCAGGGATGAACTTAATGGACATTCGCGGGAAGTGTTGGCATCCGGGGGCTCTGGAAGCGACGGCTCCCAGGTTATCGGAAAAACTTCCCCTACTAACCCCGTCGTCACGCGTTCTTGGCGTCGTGAGTCCCTATTTTTCTGAAAAATATGGGTTGAATCCAAATGCCCTCTCTTTGCCCTGGACAGGAGACAATCCGGCGAGTCTGATCGGTCTTGGATTGATCGACGAGGGGATTGTCGGGATTAGCGCAGGCACGAGTTTTACCTATTTTGGAGCGATGCGAGAATGTCACGTCGATCGAGCCGGAGAGGGCAATCTCTTCATCAGTCCGACAGGGGAGTATATGCCGCTGAGCTGCTTTTTGAATGGCGCGCTGGCTATCCAGCGAGTGCGGACGATGTACGGTCTTGATTGGCCTGCCTTCAATCAAGCACTGGAAACGACGCCCCCCGGCAATCAGGAGGGGCTGATGCTCCCTTATTTCGAAGCGGAAATTACGCCGAAAGTTCTTCATCCAAAAGTGCGAAGACGTCATCTCAGTGAAGAAGATATTGCCTCGAATTGCCGGGCTCTCATTGAGGCGCAGATGATGTCGATGCGGCTTCACTCCCGCTGGATGAAATTCGCACCCAAGTTGATTTACGCTACGGGAGGAGTTTCAAACAATCCTCCCATCCTTAAGATCATGGCCGATGTGCATCGTTGCCCAGTGATGAGAAGCGCGGTCCCCAAAAGTACCGCTCTCGGGGCGGCGCTCACTGCCGCCTTTGGATATTTCTCCTCTCAAAGCATGCCATTGGATTGGATGGAACTTGTAGCGGGGTTCACCGATCCCATTTTCTCTTCTCGCGTAGACCCCGATCCAGCATCTCGCGCCATTTACGATCGCCTGACCGAACAATACGCGCAATTTGAATCAGAACTTTAGTTACGCAAGAGGTCTAATCCTGTAAAATTCCCTCGAGCATTTCCTGGCGACCAGAGCGAGGCTTTGGATCGAGATGATGTTTCTTTACGTAATTTGCGATTTCTTCAAAGTGCATTTTTTTCTGCAGGATATCTTGACCTAGCCCTGTATGCCAATTCTGATACCTTTTTTTCATGAAGGAATGAAGGTCTCCTTTTTCGAGGAGCGCGGCGGCATGTAGCAAGGCTTTAGCCAAGGTGTCTACGCCATTGACATGTCCATAAAAAAGATCTTGGAGATCAATGCTTTGCCTTCTGACTTTCGCATCCAGGTTGCACCCGCCGGTTTTAAAGCCACCCTGTTGCAAGATGAGATAGAGCGCTTGAGTGTATTGCGGTATATCCATCGGGAATTGGTCTGTATCCCACCCAAGGAGAAGATCGCCGTCATTTGCATCGAGGCTGCCGAAGAGATCATTGGCCAAGGCATAGGCGATCTCGTGAGAAAACAAATGGCCTGCCAACGTCGCGTGGTTGCTCTCGATATTGAATTTAAACTCTTTTTCCAGGCCGAATTTACGCAAGAAGGCAGAGGTTGTCGCGCAATCGAAATCATACTGATGCTTCATCGGCTCGCGGGGTTTTGGTTCGATGAGCAAAGTGCCCTTGAAGCCGATCTTATGCTTGTAATCGACTAAAAGGGAGAGAAAGCGGCCATACTGCTCTTGCTCTTGCTTAAGGTCGGTATTGAGGAGCGTTTCATAGCCGTCGCGGCCGTTCCAGAGGACATAATTATGTCCGTTGAGTTGATGGGTCGCATCGATTGCTGCTTTGACTTGCGCAGTTGCCACGGCAAACACTTCTGGATCGGGATTGGTCATTGCTCCGGCCATATAGCGGGGATGTCCGGTGAGATTGGCTGTTCCCCAAAGAAGTTCAATGCCAGTGCGATGCATTTCTTCTTTAAGTAAATCGGTCATCTTTTCCAACGACACTCCTAGAGGCGCTAAATCGACATCGTGGAATGTGAAGTATTTCAGGTTGAGCTTTTGGATGAACTCGAAGAGGGCTTTGATTTTGTCTTCGGGACTCTTCATCCAGGGACGATGGAATAGAGACTGGCCGAACATATCGGGCCCTTCCCAACAGAACGTATGCCAGGCGCAAACGGAAATTCTGAGCTGTTCTTCCATTGTTTTGCCCAAAACCTTTTGTTTTGGGTTGTAGTAGCGGTACTTGACCGGTTCGATATTTTGAAAAAAATTCATCGAAATTTAACCTTTGTCAATTCGCTGCCCAGCTCACGCCATGGCTTGCCGGCAAACAGGTTCTCTTCGATCATTTCCAGGGAGGCCCCCTTTGTTTCAGGGACGAGAAAATAGACAAATGCAATCGATAGGAGGCAACACGCCGCGTAGAGAGAAAAAGTGCCTCGAGCACCTATCCATTCGACCATTTTTAAAAATGTAGCGGTCACGAGGAGGTTGCTGCACCAGTTGGCGCAGGTGGCTAAACTCGCGCCAATCCCTCTGACTTGCAAAGGATAAATTTCAGCGATCATCAGCCACATAATGGGGCCCAGGCTGAAGGAAAAGCAAGCGATATAAACAAGCATTGTGACAAGACCCGTCCATTCCATGGAGGCAGGGATGCCACTGGAGGATTCAAAAAGGAACGCCAATACTCCCAAGCTGAGTCCCATACCGATCAACCCCGCTAAAAGGAGCGGGCGTCTGCCCCACCGATCAATGAGCGGCAAAGAGACGATGGTAAAGACGAACATGACCGCTCCGATCCCCATTGTCGCGAGAATCGAAACTGAAGCGCTGCCGAATCCTGCCATTTTCAAAATGGTCGGAGCATAGTAAAGAATGGTATTGATTCCCGTGACTTGCTGAATAAAGGCCAAACCGAATCCGATCCAAAGGACGGGACGGACCAATTTTGAGAAGATGATTTTCCAATTGGCGGCTTCTTTTTTCAATGTCACCTTGATATTGGCAATCTCCCTTTCCACGTTTTCCTCCGAGCCTCTAATCGGCAACAAATTCTTCCGCGCTTGCTCTTCTTCTCCGTGAGACAAAAGCCAACGGGGGCTTTCTGGTAGATAGAGCATGCCCAAAAAGAGAAGTATTCCAGGGATCACCCCAAAACCGAGCATCCAGCGCCAGTTGGATGTGAAAGAGAAGTAATAGTCGACGATGTAAGAGAGAAGAATGCCGGCCGTAATGGCGAGCTGGTTGAGGGCGACGAGGGCGCCGCGATGTTTCTGAGGGGCCATTTCCGAGATGTAGAGAGGTCCCACATAAGAAGCGACTCCGATCGCGATCCCCACGACAATTCGTCCAATGGTCAAGAGGGGAATGGAAGGGGCAATCGCGGTTCCCAAAGCCCCGAACATGAAGATGAACGCAACAATGAGCAACAACTTGCGCCTGCCGAAATAGTCTGTCGCGCGGCCGCTGAAAATGGCGCCGGCGAGCGCCCCGAAAAGCACTGATCCCATAACGATGCCATTTACACCTGGCGTTAAGACAAAGTCCTCGGCGATAAAAAGAATCGCCCCTGACATCACCCCCGTATCATATCCGAAGAGAATGCCAGATATGGCAGCGACCAGAGCAACGATCAAAACATAAGAATGTGTTTTCATGAGGTGATAATATAAGAAAATATTAAATTTTAGCTATAATCCTTGTCAAGGATCAATAGATGTTTATAGCAGCTCCCGCTTATCGATGGATTGTTTTTTATTTTTCTGTACGTAATAAAGGGGTAAGAGACTCTCTCTCTCTCTTTGGGAAATGATGCGGCGTTTTATCTATTTTTTTTCTTTTAAATAGCTCCGCTCTTCTCGGCACTACGCTGACGGTGAATTCGTCGCTCGATACTCCCCCTGGAACGAGTAGTGGTGCTGCTACGGGTCAATTGCGCGCGGTGTTGAATTACGCGAATCAAAATCCAGGACTGAGTCCATTTACGGTTG
>DATIIR010000160.1:0-8368 GCA_035479435.1 Chlamydiales bacterium | reverse complement strand
TCGCCCTGTAAACAGGTGGGACAGCTCAGGCAGGCGGAGTGGTTCCAGCCGATGCCGACGCGGGTCCCTACTTTGAGGGTGACGGCGTCCCCTTTTTGAGTGATGGTGCCGACGATCTCGTGGCCAGGGACGAGGGGATACTTAGACCTCTTCCAGTTGTCATCGATCAGGTGGACGTCGCTGTGGCAAAGTCCGCAGTGGGAAATCTTGATCAGAATGTCAAATGGGCCGAGAGGAGCCGCTGTATAGGTGAAGGGCGTCAGTTCGGCTCGCGCGGCCAGAGCGGCATAAGCATGGATTTTCATGCGCCTATTTTTCCACAGCCGGACAATATACACAAGAGGAGGAAGCTTCGTAAGAAAAATCGGGCAGGGGCACGGGCACGCACACGGGCACGAGAGGCGGGGAGCTCGGTGCCCTGGAGGATATTTCGTGCCCGTGCCCGTGTGCGTGCCCGAGCCCGATTCTTTTAGAAATAAGTCGATATGGGATCGACGTCGATTTTCGCGCCTACGATGTCTTTCAAATGGTCTGCGATTTGACTCACTTTGCCGATTTTTATGAGAAAGTGGAAACGGTATTGGTCTTTGATTTTGGCGTGGCCACAGGGGGCGATGGAGAGGGGACTGAAGGCGCGGAGCTTTTCGTGGGCGGTCTGGGCGAGGGCGAGGGCGGCTTCGGGAGTGGGGGCGGTAAAGAGGAGCTTGATAAGGTGGCTAAAGGGGGGATAGCCAAAGAGGCGCCGCTCTTGGATCTCGGCGTTGTAGAAGGAGGGGTAGTCTTGCGAGGCGGCGAGATGGAGAACGGGATGGTCGGGGAGAAAGGTCTGGATAAACACCTCGCCGGGGAGTTGGGCTCTCCCAGCACGGCCGGCGACTTGCGTAAGGAGCTGAAAGACTTGCTCGGGAGAGCGAAAGTCGGGGATGCTGAGGGTGGCGTCGGTGTTGAGGATGCCGACGAGAGTGACGGAGGGGAAATGAAAGCCTTTGGCGATCATTTGCGTGCCGATGAGGATGTCGGCTTTGTGGGCCCGAAATTGTTTGAAGAGATCTTCGTGGCTGTTTTTCTTAGAGGTGGTGTCTTTGTCCATGCGGAGTGTCCGAATATCGGGAAAAATGGCGTGGAGAGAGCGCTCCACGTGTTCGGTTCCAAAACCTTTAAACTGGAGGGTCTCGGAGGTTTGGCAAGAGGGGCAGGTGCGGGGTGCGGGCTGTTTGTAATCGCAGAGGTGGCATTGGAGCGTGTTGATCTCTCGGTGGAAGGTGAGGGAGATGTCGCAGTGGGGGCATTTGATGATGTTGCGACAGCCGCTGCAGATCTGCATCCGGTGGTAGCCGCGCTTGTTGAGAAAGAGAAGCGTCTGCTCGCCCGCTTTGAGCCGCTTCTTGAGGGCGTCGAGGAGCTCCTCGGAAAAGTGGGTGAAGCCGCCTGCGTGCTCAAAGGCCCTTTTCATGTCGACGATCTTGACGGAGGGGAGTTGGGCCGATGTGGCCCTGGTTTTGAGGACGTGGAGGTGATACTTGCCGATTTCAGCATTGTAGCGCGATTCGATGGAGGGGGTGGCGCTCCCTAGGATGATCGTGCAGTTTTCAAGATGGGCGCGCATGACGGCTGTATCGCGTCCATGATAGCAGGGGATCTCGTCCGATTGCTTGTAAGAACTATCGTGCTCTTCGTCGACGATGATGAGGCCGAGCTTTTGCGCGGGACAAAAGAGGGCCGAACGGGCGCCGATGACGAGCTTGGCGTCGCCCTTGCGCAGGTCTTCCCACGCGGTGGTCCGTTCGCCGAGGCTGCGCCGGTGGTGCAGGAGGGCAATTTTTTGCGAGAAACGGGCTTTAAATCGCTCGATCGTCTGAGAGGTGAGGGAGATCTCGGGGACGAGCATGATGGCCGATTGATTCTGGTCCAAGGCTCTTTGGATGGCTCTCATATAGACTTCGGTTTTGCCACTGCCTGTGATGCCGTAAATGAGGTGGGCGGCGAATTTGTTGGCATCGATCGACTTCTCAATGGCATCGACACACTCTTTTTGCTCCGCGTTGAGCGTTTTGGGGAGGGTGGGGAAATAGTCTTCTTCGAATACGTCGGTGGCGATGATGTTTTGCGCCGAGATGAGTTTTTTCTTGATGAGGCTGGCGACGGCGCTGCGCGATGCGGCGATGTCTGCGAAGAAGAGCCCTTTGGGTTCATTGAGCACTTGTTCTAGGAGTTCTGCTTGCGCGGGCGATTTGAGGCGAAGCGACTCGATCGCCTGGATGCACTCGTCATGCGTTTGGGCGACTTTTAAGAAGATTTGCGTTTTTTGCTTCACCTCTTTGCGGATGTTGACGGGGATGAAGCATTTGAGGACGCGCTGTAGCGGTGCACAGTAGTAGTGGGACATCCACTGGGCGAGTTTCCAAAGGGGTTCGGAGATCTCTGTGGTGGGAGAGAGGACGCGGGCGATCGATTTGAGCTCAGTCCAGGGGGAAGAGGTTTTGATTTTGGCGATGGTCCCTTTTTTCAGGGTCGATTTGAGCGGCACTTCGACGCGCATGCCCACTTCGATCTGGTTTTGCCATTCTGGAGGGACTGCGTAGTCGAGCGGTTTGGCGAGGTTTTGATCGAGGAGCACTTCTACGAAAACTTCTGACACAGGGCCTTCCATAAAGAGCGCTTGAGGAGGGGATCTTTGAGGTAGAGTGAGAGATCGGGTAAGAGAAAGAGGGGGACGTTGCCCAAAGTGCGGCTGGCTTGAGCGGGCGTCTCTTTGTAGAAGTGCATGAGGTGATTCAGTTGCCACAGAGTGTAGTCGCAGACGATGACCATTTTCAGATCGGCAACGGAGAGGAACGCTTCCCACTGCTTCTCTTTTTCGATCTTTTCGGCTTGGACGATCTTGGCGGGGCCGAAATAGATGTCGAGCGCTTTGGCGATCTGTTCGAGAAGGGCGCGCTGTTCAGGCGGCTCTTGAAAGAGCAAGATCGAAATAGGCGCGGTCTGATTTTTGGTTTTCCACCGCTCCGAGATCTTGCGGGCGATGGCGTCGCTGGGGATGTCGCTGAGGAGGGCGAGTTCGGGGGCGACGACGGAGAGGATGTTGCGCACAGAGGAGAGATCGGAGGTGGGCGCGCGCGGCATGGGTTGGGGAAGAGGTGCGGGTGCGGGTGTGGGCACAGGAGGTGGAGCGACTACGACGGGAGCGGGTGGAGGGGCCGGCGGTGGGCTCGGGATGACGACGGCGGGAGCGGGAGGTGGGACGACAATTTTTGGGGTAGATTTTGCGAATTTGCGGAAGTATTCGGCGTCTTCGGGAGAGGCGAGGACATAGGGGCCCGCTTCGCGCAGGTAGGAGAGGAGGAGATTCAGTGTGTCAGTTGTGGGCAAACTTGCGTCTCCCATTCGATGGCATCGATCAGCGGTTCCACTTTCGAGAGAAAGGTCGAGAATCCGCGGCGCGTGTAGCCTTCGATGATCGCCGCGCGCAGTTGGGCATGACCAGCTGGAAAGAATCTCTGCAGCATATCTTCGATGCACCGCTCGCCGAGGTAGGAGTTGAGGTTGTCTTTATTTTCAATGAGGTAGATGAGGACATTTTCGTCGGAGCGCGCCTCTCTTAGGTAGGGAGAGAAGGCTGCGAAAAATCTGCGGAGTTTTCCATGTAGGACGGAGAAGAGCTCACGCAGTTCGCTCTGCATTTGAGCGAGAGGAGCGGGTGATTTTTTCCAGGTGGTCAAGTGCAACTTCACTTTCAAAACGGGCGCCTTCAGTTCCTCTAGGATCATCGGAATTTCGCTCTCCTCAACATGAGACGCTTGTAACAAGATGTCGCAATAAAAGCAAAGTTTGTCGAGCGCGCTCCCCTTTTGCGAGAACGGATTTTCGAGAGAAAAAAGGAGCAGCTTTTGCAGCTCTTTAGAGATGATATCGAGCTCTTCTTTGAGGTGGATTCCCAGCAGCTGGCGCGGTACGTGGAGCTCCAGATACTGGAGGAGCTCAAATGAATCGGAAAGTCCCTGCAAAATAAATTGGATGCTGAGCGACCGAGCGACGGGCGGATCGAGGTTGGAGGGAAAGATAGGCCACGGATGCAGGCTGCGCATAAAAACCAAACGAATCAAGACGGAGAGAGTAGCATAAGTTCCTTATCGTGAAAAGAACTATCGTTTGCTAACCGAGTAAAGCGTCAATGTACGTGGAGGGATGGAAGGGGGCGAGGTCTTCGGCAGCTTCGCCAGTTCCGATCCAGCGGATGGGAATGTTGAGCTGTTTTTGGATCGCCACGGCGATGCCACCTTTCGCTGTGCCGTCGAGTTTGGTGAGGACAATGCCGCTGATGGGAGTGAATTGGTGGAAGATTTGCGCTTGGTCGAGGGCGTTTTGGCCGACGGTGGCGTCGAGAACGAGGAGCGTCTCATGGGGCGCTTCGGGAATTTGCTTTTGACAGACTCTGCGCACTTTGGCGAGCTCGTGCATGAGATCGGTTTTTGTCTGTAGCCTGCCCGCAGTGTCGATGAGGACGATGTCGATGTGGCGCGCTTTGGCGGCTGCGAGGGCATCGAAGGCGACGCCCGAAGGGTCGCTGTTGGGTTGCGATTTGATCAGATCGACGCCGACCCGCTTAGCCCATGTCTCGAGTTGCTCGACGGCGGCTGCGCGGAAGGTGTCGCCAGCGGCGACGAGCACCTTTTTCTTCTGGCGGGCGTAGTGGGCGGCGAGTTTGGCGAGCGTGGTGGTTTTGCCGCTGCCGTTGACGCCGACGAGGAGGATGACGTGGGGCGAGGCGGATGGAGAAGGCGACAAAGGGGGAAAGGTACGGAGAAGGTCTTGTTTGATGAAGGAGAGGATCTGGTCGGTTGTGATTTTGGGGTCTTTGCGATAGAGGAGGCGAACTTTGTCCACGAGTTCAGCTGAGGTGGCGGCACCGAGGTCGGCCTCATAAAAGATCTGCTCGAGATGGTCGAAGGTTTGCTCGTCTAAAGCATGGGAGAAGAGCGCGCGGATCTTCTTCGAGAGGGGAGAGAGAAGTTTTTTGAAAAATCCAAACATTTTGTTGTAGAGTGTTGATCAGATGCACTATTCTATCACATAAGGATTTTAAGATGAACCTGCACGAATACCAGGCAAAAAAAATTTTAAGCAAGTACGGCGTCCCCATTCCTCCATTCGGGGTGGCGGCAAGCGTTGAAGAGGCGCTCAAAGTCGCAAGTGAGCTCCATTTGGCGCAGGCGGTCTTGAAGATCCAGGTGCACGCGGGTGGCAGAGGGAAGGCGGGCGGGGTCAAATTCGCCAAGAAGAGAGAGGAGATTGGGGCGATTGCGAAGGCGTTGGTCGGGATGAAGATGGTCAACCAACAGACGGGTCCCGAAGGGGTCGTTGCACATAAGGTGTTGATCTCCAAGCCAGTTGATATTGCAAAAGAGTTCTATTTGGGCGCTGTCATCGACCGCGATCGGGCCACGCCGATTTTGATCGCCTCTCCGGAAGGGGGCATGGAGATCGAGGAGATCGCCCAGAAGTCTCCTGAGAAGATTTTGAAGATGCCCTTCGCTTTCGACGGCAAGTTGCGCTCCTATCAGTTGCTCCGTTTGACGAAATTCATGGGCTGGGAAGGAGATTTGGCAAAGAAGGGCGCTCTCTTTGCGAAGGCGATTGCGAAGTGTTTTATCGAGACCGATGCATCGCTGTTGGAGATCAATCCTTTGGTGCAGACGCCGCAGGGCGAACTGGTGGCGCTCGATGCGAAGCTGAGCGTTGACGACAATGCGCTGTTTAGACAGCCGGAGATCGGAGAATTCTACGATCCGTCGCAGGTGTCGCCACAAGAGGCCGCTGCGAAAGAGTACGATCTAGCCTACATCGCGATGCATGGAAATATCGGCTGCATGGTGAACGGCGCGGGACTGGCGATGGCGACGATGGACATCATTCAGCTCTGTGGAGGGGCTCCCGCGAACTTCCTCGACGTGGGAGGAGGCGCTTCGAAGGAGAAGGTGGCCGAAGGATTTCGGATTATTTTGAGCGATCCGAAAGTGAGGGCGATTTTGGTCAATATCTTTGGCGGCATCATGAATTGTGCAACGCTTGCCGAAGGGGTGATTCACGCGGCGAAGGAGTATAAGATCCATATTCCGATCATCGTCCGGATGGAAGGGACCAATGTGCAAGAGGGGAAGCGGTTATTTAAAGAGAGCGGTTTGAAAATCACGACGGCGGAAAATATGAAACAGGCAGCGGAGTTGGCATGCCGATTTTAGTGAATGAGAAGACGAAAGTCATCGTGCAGGGGATTACGGGACAGGCGGGGCGCTTTCACGCGGAGCAGTGCCTCGAGTATGGGACGCAGATTGTGGGTGGCGTGACGCCGGGCAAAGGGGGCATGGAGATTTTGGGAGTGCCCGTTTTTGATACGGTTTGGGAGGCGAAGCACTCCGTTCTGCCCGATGCGTCGCTCATCTTTGTCCCCGCTCCTTACGCTGCCGATGCCATTCTAGAGGCGGAAGACGCCGGCATCGAGTTGATTATCTGTATCACTGAGGGGATTCCCGTGCGCGATATGCTCGAAGTGAAACGGGTGATGAGTCGATCTAAATCGAGATTGATCGGCCCCAATTGTCCCGGCGTCATCACTCCGGGCGAGTGCAAAATCGGCATTATGCCCGGCTATATCCACAAGCGGGGCAAGGTGGGGATCGTCTCCCGCTCAGGGACGCTCACCTATGAAGCCGTGTGGCAGACGACGCAGCTTGGGCTTGGACAATCGACGTGCGTCGGCATCGGCGGCGATCCCCTCAACGGGACGAATTTCATCGACGTGTTGAAGCTGTTTCAAAAAGATCCCGCGACCGAGGCGATCTTACTCATCGGCGAGATCGGCGGCGATGCGGAGGAGTTGGCAGCCGAGTGGGCCCGGGACCACTGCACCAAGCCCCTTGCCGTGTTTATCGCCGGTGTGACCGCGCCTCCAGGCAAGCGGATGGGCCACGCGGGCGCCATCATATCGGGTGGCAAAGGGACCGCTGCTGAAAAATATGAGGCGTTTGAAAAAGCGGGCGCCACCATCACCAAAAACCCCGCCGAGATGGGCCACGCAGTTCAAAAAGCAATCAAGAGCTATAAAAAATGATCGAGATACCTGGCCGAATTCCCCTTGCGATCCACCCGTTTTTTTGGGTTTTTGCCGCCCTGATCGGCTGGCTCAACAGCGCCTCCCTTCTGGGGACGCTCATTTGGGTCCTCATCATCTCTGTCTCCGTCATCTTTCACGAATTTGGGCATGCGCTCACGGCGGTCCTCTTCAAGCAGAAAGCGCGCATCCAGCTCATCGCCCTCGGCGGCGTCACCATGTACGATGGGCCCAAGCTGAAATTCTGGCAGCAATTTGTCATCACGTTCAACGGCCCCCTCTTTGGCTTTTTTCTCTTCCTCCTTGCGACGTTTCTGTTGCGCATTCCGCACGATAACATGCCTATTTGGACGACGATTTTGAGATGGACGCAGTTCGCCAATCTCTTTTGGACCGTGGTCAATCTTCTCCCCGTCTTGCCCCTCGACGGCGGCCAGCTGCTCCGGATTGTTTTAGAGGCCAATTTTGGCGTCTCTGGCTTCAAAGCCTCGCTCCTTGTAGGCGCCATCCTAGCGGGGCTCCTCTCTTTTTACTTCTTTATGGTGCAGGCATTTTTGATCGGTGCCTTTTTCTTTCTCTTTGCCTTTCAGAGTTTTGATTCGTGGCGCAAAAGCCGTTTTGCCACGCGCAACGATCGCGACGAGAGCAATAAAGTGTTGATGCAGCAAGCGGAAAATTACCTGCAGGATGGCAATACTTCGGAGGCGAAAAAGCTCCTTGAAGAGGTGTGTGAGAAGGCCTCGGGCGGGCTCTTGGCCGTCGCCGCCAAGCAATACCTTGCCTTTTTGGCCTACAAAGAGGGGAAGCGGCAAGAGGCGTACGATTTACTCTTGCCAATAAAGAAGCATTTAGCGGACGATTCGCTCTGCCTTTTGCATGAGCTAGCGGCGGAGCGGAAGAACTATCCGCTTGTCGTTGAGCTCTCTGCTGAAGTGTATCAAGTGGCTCCGAGCCAAGAGATGGCGCTGCGCAATGCGCGTGCCTATGCTTTTGAGAAGCAGCCGAAGCCGGCTGGCGGCTGGCTTCAAACCGCCTGGCAGTTTGGCGGGCTTGATTTAGCGATGATATTGGCCGAAGAGGAGTTTCAGAGGATCAAGGATCATCGGGAATTTAAAGCATTTGTGGATCAGTTGCGATGAGAATTTTTTCTATTTTATGCCTTTTTTTGACAGCCTGTTTCCATTCTCCTGAGCAGATGGTGGTTCAGGGGCCCAGCACGAAGAAGCAGAAGCAGAAAATTGCCCTTTTGCAGAAGAAGCT
>DATIIR010000159.1:0-2793 GCA_035479435.1 Chlamydiales bacterium | reverse complement strand
TGCCCCTACCCAGCCAGTCACCCCTCCAGAGGCGCCCGCCGCCGCAGCCCAGCAGGCCGTGTTGCCGACGGTGCACACTCCTCCGGAGGCGCCAGCCGCCGCGGCCCAACAAGCCATGTCGCCGCCTGCTAGTGGAGGCTGGTGGATATGGAGATAATCTGGTAGAATCTCCCCTCGATTAACGGGGTCCATTTTGAGCTATTCTACTCGGATAGGCGCGTACGGCGTTCTCATTCACGACCAGAAGGTCCTCCTGATCCGCAAGGAGGGAGGGCCTTTTGCCTCCCTATGGGATTTACCTGGTGGTGGGATAGAGTTTTCCGAGACGCCGGCCGAAGCCTTTCATCGGGAGCTTCGGGAGGAGGCGGCCTTAACCGCCCATTGCATTGAGCTTTTCACCACGCTTTCTACGCACGGTGCTACCTATCATTTCGTTGGCATTGTCTATCGTGTCCACGGCCATGCTCCCATTCCCGACCTTCTTCCCGAGGATGAAGGCCACTGGTTTCCTCTCTCCACTCTCGACCCCGCCGTTCTCACTCCCTTCGCCCGCCAAGCTCTTTCTGAGCTGGACAAGAAAATGGATTAAAATTTAGTCTTAGTCCCTTTCTAAGGAGCCGGAAATTTATGCATCGATTCCTAATTGGGTTAACTGCTGTACTGCTGACTGCCTGTGGCACATCGTATCGAGTGACAGCTGATGCCATGGCCGATACCATCCTTATTCCCAATGGATTTCTGCCTGGGACTTCTTTTTCAATTGTTCCTGTGCAGAAGGGCAATCAACTGCTTGAGAAGCAGATGGCTCTGAAGATAGCGGCTATTCTTCAAAACCGGGGTTACATAATCACTGGTGAAGGTGCCGATTACCGGCTTCTTTTCGATTACAAGACAACGCATGAGAAAGTCACCGTAAAGAAAGCCGAGCATTCTCCTCAGAAAACGGAGACCAAGAGGGGATTTGAGAAGAACGACAAAGGCAAACTAGTTTTCAACGAGTCTACGAAGACCTCTTTCAAGTGGGAAAACGATTCTGTAGAGGAGATTCAGTACACGAGAGAAATCTCCATTTCTGTGCTGGATGGGAAGGAAGAAGTGTGGAGGGGATCGGCCAACAATATTGGAATCAGGCCTGATTTTCGCGAAGTGCTCGACTACCTACTTTTTTCTGCACTAGGCCATTTTGGTCGGGACAGCAAGAAGAGCGTAGTGACTCGAGTCTATGAGAAGGATGTGGTGATTCCAATACAACATCAATGAGGATGCTATGAGACTTCTTTCTTTTCTTCTTCTCTTTTCTTTTTTGCAAGCTGAGCCGGTTGTCCTAATTACGGGAGCTTCTCGGGGGATTGGCCTTGCCATTGTAGAGCGACTTGCGCAGCGCGACTATAAAGTCTACGCCGGCATCAGGCCCACCTCCTCATCAAAAGGTTTAAGCCAGCTGCAGGAGAAATATCCCAATCGCATTGCCCTCCTTACCCTGGACGTCACTGACGAAGAGAGCGTCCAAAGCGCCGTCTCTCTCCTACTAGCCCGAGAAGGAAAAATCGATGCACTCGTCAACAATGCGGGGATCATGGCCTATGGATCGCTTGAGAACCTGACCATTGATGAAGCGAAAGCCATCTTTGAGGTAAACCTCTTTGGCGTTATGCGCGTCTGTCAAGCGGTTCTTCCCGCCATGAGAGCGCAAAACAGCGGTCGCATTGTCCAAATCAGTTCCCGTGCTGGCTTTCGGCCCCTTCCGAGCCTAAGCCTTTACGCTTCGAGTAAATTTGCCCTCGAAGGTCTTTCTGAGACGATGGCCGCAACCCTCACGCCCTGGAACATCCACATTTCTCTCATTGAGCCTGGCCCTGTGGACACCGAGCTGGACGCCCTTTCTCCCTATGGCACCCGGCTGCAAGAAGACCCGTATCGTCCTCTCTTCGATCGTGCTGGTCTCCTAGATCCCGTCAGTCCCTTCGTCCAATCCGCAGACGAGATCGCCGCCTTTGTTCAAACGGCCCTTGAAGAGCCGCACCCCCTCTTTCGTTACCAAACCACACCCAGAATCGAGAGCCAAGCCAAAAGACGCCTCGTCGACATCACAGGCCTCGACTCCCTCACCGAGTGGAACGAAGTCCTCTTCCCCCACCCAAACCAATAAATCACCTTAAGGTCAGCGGCGGAATGCTCCTTTCAGCATTGTTATAAGAAAAGGTGTGTGTTTGCTTGAAATAAATCCTTTCACGCGTCATACTGCCAACACATTTTTGGAGGAACCATGAAAAAGCTATTTGCGTTACTAGCACTTACACTTTCGACCCATGCTGTTGAAGGCCACCGCATTTACATCGAGCCTGATTTTTCTTGGAATTTCGAGCACAAATTTCAATTAGAAGATGGGACTTTAAAGCAGTGTGGGCAGTACTACGGCCTTAACGCGGGTTATGAATATTCTGCGCCCTCTGACCTTTATGCATCGGTACAAGTTCTTGTCTCACTTGGGGAGCAGCAGCGTGAATTCACGACTACCAATGACGAGAGATTTTCTGACGAATTGCTGTCGGCGAAGAACAAACTCGAAGGCCAAGTTGGCTATACTTTTACGAAGAATTATTTTTCGTTCACACCCTTTTCCGGCGTTGGGGATTATTTTTTCACTCGGAGCGGTTTTTCCACCAACGCAGCCTATCTTCCCCTTGGTGTCAAAGCTGTTTTTCAACTACAAGACTTATGCTTTGGTATCAAAGCGGAGCAGCTTTACTTCTTCCATTATTGGGACCGCCACGACGGCACCACTGTTTCTGG
>DATIIR010000158.1:0-18285 GCA_035479435.1 Chlamydiales bacterium | reverse complement strand
TGCCGCGGATGCAACCCGTGCTATTCCGGGGCAGCTTTTGGGTGAACTTGGAACGATATTCTCTAAGTTTGACGCTGTAGGAAAAAGTGGAGAATTTGCCAAGATTATTTCCGACTCGCTCGGCGCCCTCATAAAAAACCTCAAAATAAGCAAATTATCTGGGCAGGTGGGGCAGGAGTTCTCGGGGGGCTTTGAGGCCTTTTGGGATGCGTTGAATCTCGGAGATGTCGGTAACACAGCAGGCGCCCAATTTGAAGATTTATTTAAAGGCTTTTCCAAGCCGTTAGGAGAGGGTTTGGTTGGCGCGATGGATAACATCAACGGCAAACTCATGTGGAACTTTCTCTACCATTACTTCCCCTACATATTAGGAGCAACCGTTACGTGGTATGCGGCGCCTCTAACAGTCCAATATATCTATCAGAGACTCATCCACGCGATCGGCAGACCGAAATTGGCGACCGAGATTAGGCAGCTCGGCATGCTCGCTCCCATTACATCGAGAATCCACCGGATTGCCTCTTCGATCTTTGGATGGAAAGACCAAACGAAGCCGGTCTACAACAAAGAGCTCACCGAGCGGATTGAGGAGATCTCTCAAGCGACTGAAAACACGCGCAAGAACGGCGGCTATTTCCAAAACGTCTTGTTCTACGGCCCTGGCGGTACGGGTAAAACGATGATCAGCTCGTACATCGCTGAGAAATCGGGCATGAGCTACATCAAGATGTCGGGCGCTGATCTCGGCCAGTATATCAAACGGGGCGAGCACATCACCGAGCTCAACAAGATCATGGATAAGATGGAGTCTTGGCGACCCTGGTCACGCGGTCCTTGGATCCTCTTTATCGACGAGGCCGAGAGCTTATGCCGCGACCGTAACAAGCTTCCCACACAAGAGCTCCTCGAGCTCCAGAACTCATTCCTTAACCGAACTGGTACGCAGAGCAAGAACTTCATGCTGATCCTCTCGACCAACCGGATGGAAGATCTCGACGAAGCCGTCCTCTCCCGTATGGACCACAAGGTTTACATCGGTCCTCCAGGTGAAAAAGAGCGGGCAGAGATACTCAATACCTACATCCCGCAGTTCTTCTCTAAGAACGAGCAGGGGCTCTACTTTAAGTCGGCACAGGTACAAGCCATAGCCGCTAAAACGGAAGGCTTGACTGGGCGATCGCTCTTCAAGATGCTGAACACGCTTGCTACCAAGAAGATGAGCACGAAGGACAACAAGTTGACGCTCGAGATGATCGACAAGACCATCCGCGACTTCGTGAACCAGGAGCAAGAAGTTGAGCAGCGCAGGGCAAAGAAAGAGGCCAATCTATCGAACGCGGCCACAAACGCCGCCTGGCTAAGGTCTTGAAGTAAAAAAATGGCGATCGCAGAGCGCGATCGCCTCGGAACTATTCAGATTTCTCTTCTTCTTTCTTCTCTTCTACAGGAATGGGAGCGGTAACGGCTTCAATACCCGTTTGGACTACCCCTTCCGGAATGATAGAGAGTTGGCAAATGGCCGTAATCCCCTCTTTCAACTTGATAGAGATCTTGTGGACACCCGTCTCCTTGATCGGCTTGGTGACGAGAACCGATTTCTTCTCAATGGAGAGCCCCTGCTCTTGGAAAAGCTGAGCAATGTCGCCTGCAGATACAGAGCCGTACATGTGCCCTTCTGGGTCGACCTTAACTCTTGTTGAGAGAGCCGTTCCTTCGACGCGGGCCGCGAGTTCTTCCGATTCTTTCCGGTCGATGATCGCCTGTTTAGCCCGTTCCGCACGGAGAGCTTCTTGCTTGCGGAGCGTATTGGGGCTGGCGATGACGGCAAAACCTCGGGGAAGGAGGAAATTGCGCACATAACCTGGCTTGGCCGATACGATTTCGCCCTTTTTACCGAGCGCATCGACGTCTTGGAGTAAAAGTAATTGCTGTTTCATGGATGGCTCCTGTTACTCTTCCGCCACGAAAGGCAATAGCGCCATATGACGGGCGCGCTTGATCGCTTTCTTGAGCACTTTTTGATAATAGTAAGACACACCTGTGATACGGCGCGGTAAGATCTTGCCCCGCTCAGTGATGAACTGCTTCAGGGTTTCCATATCTTTGTAATCGATCGTGTCGACTTTAGACGCCACAAAGGGGCACACTTTTTTCTTTCTCGCAAAGGGAGAGGAAGAATCGCCGCCCTGGGCTGGCGCTGGAGTCCGTTCTTGTCTTCTGGAATTAGGAAACATAGTTATCCTTGTATTTTGAGGGGTTGAAATTCCAAAGTGTCGAGAACTTTCTCGGTGCGCATGGTCATAAATCGGATGAGATCCTCATGGAGGTGATACTCTTTCCAGAGCTCGTTGATCTCTTTTGTAGACACGGTGAAATAGAGCACAAAATAGTACCCTTCCCGCTTGCCGTCGATTTCATAGGCGAGTTTTTTCCGCCCTTGTTCGTGGATCTTGTGGATTTCTCCACCCTTTTGAGTGATCCCTTCGGTAATCTTATCAAAGGCCTTCTTGCGAGAGTCGTCGCTCAGCGTCGCGCTGAGGATATACATCCCCTCGTAGAGCCCTTTTCGCTCTTTCTTAATCATTTCCTTCTCCAATGCTCGGAGTCGATGGATTTGCAAAATTCATCGCACTGGTTATTCCTTGATCCAGCCAAATTTCTGTGGCTTGGACGGCCCGGTCCAGAACACCTGGAACGAGCTTTTCTTCCTCCGAGGAGAATCGGCTGAGCACATGGTCCGCCAAATCCCCCTCTTTTCGGTCGCCCACTCCTATCCGGAGGCGGGCATACCGAGTCGTCTGCAGACACTCTTCAATACTCTTGAGGCCGTTGTGGCCCCCCGAGCCGCTATTGATGCGGATCCGCAGCTGTCCCAAAGGAAGCGCCACATCGTCTACCAAGACGAGGAGGCGGGACAGGTCTATCTGGAAGTAGTGCATCACTTGCGCTACTGCCTCGCCGCTGAGATTCATAAACGTCAACGGCATCAATACAATCACAGGATCTGTGCCGATTTGTCCCTCGGCTACATGTCCTTTAAACTTCAGCTGCTTTTTAAACTCCAGCCCATGCTTCTTGGCGAGTTGTTCAACAGCAGCAAACCCAATATTGTGGCGCGTCCTGTCGTAGGATTTTCCGGGGTTACCGAGACCTACAATCAGAGCTTTGCCTACCACGGTTTATGCTGTTCCCGCTTTCTTACCGACAATGACAGCCACTTCACTCATCTTGGCGATGGGGCGAACCGTCGACGGAATCGCGATATCGGCGAGAGTCTTCGAGTGGGTGATGTCCAGCTTGCTCACATCGACTGTAAATTCCTGAGGGATGTCTTTGGGCAGACAGGAGACCTTCAGAGTCCGGATCACCTGGCGGATAAAGCCGCCGAGTTTCACACCGACGCAGTCAGCAACTCCAGTCATTTGGATGGGCACATTCACCGTGACAGGCTGTTTATCGGAAATGAGGGCAAAGTCAATGTGGATCACGTCGTACGTCGCTACGTGATATTGGATATCTTTGACGATCGCCTTGTGTTTCTTGTCCCCTTCGTTGAGTTCAAAAACAGTCGTGGCCAAAAGACCGGGTTTCATATTGCGAAGGATCGCCTGAACTTCGTCCTTTTTCACATAGACGGGAGTTCCTGGCTCGTTTTGGACATATAAAATAGCCGGGATGTTGCCTTCGCGGCGAAGCTTATTGGTTTCGCCTTTCTTCCCAGTTGTTCTTTTGTGTATTGCAAGTTTCATAATTCCTCAAAAATCTAAGTCTTAAACAGCGACGAAATCGACTTCGCCGATACCACACATTCGATCGCCTCGCCGAGCAATGGAGCGATTGAGACGACGTGTGCGGCGTGCGCTCCTCCAAATGGCGGAACCGAGTTGGTGATGAAGAGTTTATCGATCCCCTCCAGCTTGTCCCCGCTCATCAAGAGCCCATGCGTCACAACGGCAAAGACGCTTTTTGCGCCTTCTTCTTTACAAACTTTCGCAGCTGTCTTCAAAGTCCCCCCCGTCGAACAAATATCATCGACGAGTATGACCTCTTTCCCTTTTACGTCGCCGATCAGGGCATTGACTTCTACGTTGCGCCCATTGATCCGCCGTTTATCGACAATCGCGATATCTACTTTTAAATCTTCCGCAAACTTTCTCGCCATTTTGTTGCTCCCGATATCAGGGGAGACGACAACGGGGCTCTTCAGCCCCAGCGCCTTTAAAGCTTTTACAAACAAAGGCCTCGCATAGAGATGATCAACCGGGATATTAAAAAATCCCTGGATCTGATCCGTATGCAAATCCATCGTCAACACGCGGGTGACGCCCGCTCTTTCGAGCAAGTCTGCCACTAACTTAGCGGTGATGGGAACGCGTCCCTTTTCCTTCCTATCTTGCCTTGCGTAGGCGTAGTAAGGCACCACTGCGATGATGTTGCGGGCCGAAGCGCGCTTCAGAGCATCGACTAAAATCAACAACTCCATCAAAAAGTGGTTGGGTTGACGCGCCGGCGATTGGAGCACGAACACATCTTTTCCCCTCACATTTTCGAGGATCTGGACCCCTATTTCCCCATCGGGGAAGGTCTCGATCACCACCTCGCCCAGGGCCATTCCCAAAGCCTTGGCCACTTCTCTAGCCAGTTCCGGGTGAGATGAACCAGCAAACAACATAGCAGATGGGGCCATAAGTCTCTAGAGTATATATATTCTTGGGGCGGAAGGATTCCCCTCTCGGCGGCAGGGCCGTCCGTTCGGGCCGATTCGCGGCGGTCAAACGCCGCTCATTTCGAATCCTACCCCGCGACTCAAGCAGTTGAGTCGCTCCTCCTACTCTTACTCTTGGGGCGGAAGGATTCGAACCTCCGAATGGCGGTACCAAAAACCGCTGCCTTACCACTTGGCGACGCCCCAGAAAAATCAAAAAACAGCAACCATCATAGACAATGGGGTAAATATTTTGCAAGGAAGAGACGAAAAGAGCTATATACCAAATTATGAGAATCGTTCATGTAGCTGCTGAATTTGCCCCAATCGCCAAGGCGGGCGGCCTCGGAGAAGTCGTTACCGGCCTGGGTCGCGAACTCACCGCCAAGGGCGATGATATCGAAATCATCATCCCCAAATACGACTTCATCGACCTCTCAAAATTGCCGAATATAAAGATTGAAGTGCCTGATTTTAAGTGCGTTGGGTTTGCTAACGCCATGTGGTCGGCCAAATCGGAGGGGTGCTACCTCCATCTCCTGGAGGCGCGCCATCCCGCCGGTTATTTTCACCGCGGCAAGATCTACGGCGCTGAGGACGACACGGCCCGCTTTATCTACTTTTCCCGCGCCGTTTTGGAGTATTTAAAATTAAAAAAGGAGCCGATCGACGTGCTCCACCTCCACGATTGGCATGTGAGCCTTTGCGCGCCTCTGGTCCGCGACCTCTTCAAAGAGTTGAAGGTGAAGGCGATCGTCCTCTCGATCCACAATGTGGAGTACCAGGGCAAGTGCGCCGTCTCCGATCTCAATGCGATCGGCCTCGATGGGGCTTCCTACCTGACTCCTGATAAATTGCAGGACAATCACCCCAAATACCCGGATACAATCAATTTATTGAAGGGGGGGATTGTCTACGCCGATGCGATCGTCCCCGTCTCCCCCACTTATGCAAAGGAAATTTTGACTCCCGAGTATGGATTCAACCTCGACCCGACCCTCAAAAAAATGCGCTCAAAAATCACCGGGATCCTCAATGGGATCGACCAGCATCTCTGGAACCCCTCCACCGACCGCCATTTGGCGCTCCCCTACACCCTCGAATCGGCAACCAAGGGCAAAGCGGCCAGCAAAGACACCTTCAACCTCCCCAAGGGCAAAAGGCCCTGGCTAGGCACCGTGACCCGCCTCGTCTCCCAAAAGGGGCCTGAACTCCTCGAGGAGGCCCTCCACAAGACGATCCACCTAGACGGCTGTTTTCTCCTTCTCGGCTCCTCGCCCCATCCCAACATCCAAGCCCACTTCGACCAGCTCAAAGAAAAGTATAAAAACGACGATCGGGTTTTCCTGCAATTCGACTACGATGACGCCCTAGCCCACCGCATCTATGCTGCGCTCGACTATCTCATCGTCCCCTCTCACTACGAGCCGTGCGGCCTGACGCAACTCATTGCCATGCGCTACGGCACCATTCCCATCGTCCGCTCTACCGGCGGCCTCAAAGACACTGTTTTTGACTGTGAAGACTCCAAAATCCCCATCGCCAAACGGAACGGCTTTACCTTCCCTCTCATCACACCCACTTCGATGAACGCCACCCTGGAAAGGGCTTTCCGGCTCTTTCGCTCTGAGCCTTCCACCCTTCAAGGCCTCATCCGTTGCGGCATGCAGTCGGACTTCAGCTGGAAAAAGCCAGCCCAAGAATACCACAAACTCTACATCAAATTATATACATCAATCACGAGGCCGCGTGGAGAATTTTCGCCACTGTCTTCAGCGTGGGATTAGCTTTCTTGGAAAGGCTGTGGTAGATGGTTGAAGTTGCGATTTTACCTCTACGAGACAAGTCGCTTTTCTTCTTTGTCATGAGATATCCTTCCAATATTTCCAAAGCCCCCTCAACATCGTCATCTTGCAGGGCTTCAAAAAATGCAGAAGCCACAAGAGTATAATCGCTCAATTTTTCACCAGGATTAAACCTCTGAGTCTTAATCCCCTTTTTTAGGGCGACTGAAGGATAATCCTTTAAGCAAAATTCGCGCTTTTTTGATCTCTTTTTCTTGTGCATTTTTCCTGCCACCTAATAGTAGAATAATCCGTTTATCACTCAATTTAGCGAAATACACTCTTTTCCCATTTTTCCATCGCAGCTCAAAGAGACCGTCGTCAAGATATTTGCAGTCTCCAAAATGACCTTCCTGCTCAACAGCATACAACCGTTTTCTGATCTGCAGCTCCTCTTTGAGAGGAAGTTCCTCCAGCCACGACTTAAAGTCTGAGGTAGAGTCTAAACCAATTTTCATGCTATGCAAATTCCAATATATTGGAAAGTAAAATACTTTATATAGATGGGTTTTTGGAGTCAAGCGAAAGAGACAAGCTTATTTCTTCAGGCCGTTCAGTTTATACCACGCTTCAGGGGCAGATTTGAGCTCGGCGATCATGATCGGCAGAGTATCTGCCAGGTTGTGTTTGGGAACCCAGCCGAGGGTCTTCTTCGCGCGGGAAATATCGAGCTCATAGTGGTCATCCGCTAGGTCGATCATCCACGGCTTGATAAACGATTTCCCAAAGAGCCCCTGCACCCACGCCCCAATCTTGGCAACGAGTTTGGGAACGCGAAAAGTTCGAATGGGCCGATTCCGGAGTAGACACGAAATTTGACACTGCAAGTCGGCATAACTAAGCGTCTTGGACTCGCCGACAAGAAGGGTGAGCTCAGGAGGTAACTCTTTCCGTTTTTTCACTGCGATTGCGATGGCGTCGATGAGATCGGCCATGTGGAGAAAGGATGCGCCGTGATCGACGTTGCCAGAGAAGAGATGCGCCTCTAGTTGCCGCTCATAGATGCGCTGGATCTGGTGACTGATCGGAATCGAGTGGCAGTGGTCGTCGTAAACGCCCGCGATACGGAGGATGACAGTCGATATTTTACCGCGCAGGTCATGGATCGCTTTCTCCGTGTGCACTTTAGAGAGCGGATAGTCCCACTTCGGCTCCACGGGAGAGTTCTCATTGATCGGATGACCGGGCTGGCAAGGCGCATGGACGAGCATCGTGCTCGAGAAGATGAATTGGTCGACTTCGAACGTCTGCAAGGCCTTGAGAAGCCTTTCCGTCCCTTGCACGGTGACCGTTTCGTAGAGGGGCGAGTGTTGCTGATCGAAGCTGTAGTAGGCGGCGAGGTGGATGACCGATGCAATCCGGTTCCCATAGGTGGCGCGGATGTGTGTAAAGGCCTGATGGACACTCTCATCGGAAGAGAGGTCGACGGGGACGAGCTCTTCTGCCGGCGACGCATAGATCGCCTTGAGCAACTCAAAACCGACAATGCGGTATTGATCGCCGAGTTTACGGACGACATTGGACCCAATGCGCCCACAGCTTCCCGTGACTATGACAACGTCCATGAATCCAGCAATAACTCAAAACGCTTTTTTGATATAGAGCCAATTTGCGTAGACGTAGTCGACAATCGAAACGACCGTGTAAAGGGCGGCGACAGAGACCGAGAAAAGGGAGATCTGTTGGAATAGATCGAGTGACATGAGGCCCATCGTGTAGGGGATCATGAGGAGGAGGATCACGAAGGCGACGGTGGCCTGCAAAACAGCCTTCATCTTGCCGCTGAAACGGGCAGCTAAGGCCACGCCCCGCAGAGCGCAAAGCGTGCGCAACGTGCTGATAAAGAGATCGCGATAGAAAAAAATCAGCACGAGGAGAAGGGGCAGTTGAACAAATCCTTGCGTGAAGGTGAGAAAAAGGGAGATGTGGATGATGCTGTCGGCCATCGGGTCGAGGACCTTGCCGAGATCGGTCACCTCGTTGCGCTTGCGGGCCAACATCCCGTCGAGGACGTCGGAACACTCGCAGACGATCAGGAGGGCGAGCATGATATAGGGGAGCCACATGAGGGGAATCCCGAGCCACTCCCGCTCCAAATAGAGGAGAGGGAAGAGCGGACTGAGGAAAATCCTGAGGAGAGTAAGGGCTTGTGCCAAGTTCATTTTAAGAAGAGTAAATGAATCTTCAACTTTTTTGCAACGCAAGCTGTCCGCACGCTGCGGCAATATCCTTTCCTTTCGTGTAACGCCAGGTGGTATTGATACCCGCTTCCTCCAATATAGCCCGGAATCCTTCGATCTTCTCCTTTTCAGGCCGGTCGAGGTTGAGGCCTGGGACGGGATTGTAGGGAATTAGGTTGACGGTGCACTGCTTGTCCTTGAGGAGCTGGGCCAACTCTTCGGCATTTTTACGGTGGTCGTTGATGCCCGCCAAAAGGGTGTACTCATACGTGATATCGCGCTTCGTATCTCGGGAATAGGCCTCCATCGCCATGAGGACCTCTTCCAATGGATATTTGCGGGCGTAAGGGATGATCTTTTTCCGAATGTGCTGATTCGGGGCGTGGAGCGACAAGACGAGATTCACCTTCAACTCCTCTTTAGAGAGGCGGTGGATCCCCTCCACCACTCCAACCGTCGATACCGTAATGCGCCTTTGAGAGATGTTGAGCCCCTCCGGTTGGTGGAAGATCTGGATCGACTTGACAACCGCTTCGTAGTTCTCCATCGGCTCGCCCATTCCCATGAAGACCAAATGGGAGACTCGCTCTCCCTTCGCCTTCAAAAAGCGATTGATATGGAGCACCTGCTCGACGATTTCGGCGGGGCTGAGATTCCTCATGAGGCCCTCTCTTCCCGACGCACAAAAGGCGCAACGGGCGGGACATCCCACCTGGCACGAGACACACACCGTTCTCCGATCGCCTGATAGAATCAGAACCGACTCGACCCGTTTCTGGTCGGGCAATTCCCAGAGGAATTTGATCGTCTCGCCATCTTCCGACTCGAGGGTGCGGAGTAGTTTGATGACCGGAAAGGCAAATTGACTCGCGAACTTGGCGCGCAGCTCTTTGCCCAAGTTCGTCATCGCCTCAAAAGAGCTCGCGTCTTTGTTGTAGATCCAGTCAAAAACCTGGGGCGCACGGAACGGTTTTTCCCCATTCTGCTCCATCCAAATTTTGAGGTCATCGAGAGAAAATGAACAAATTTCTTTCATAGCGACAAAAAGTGTAGCATAATCACAAAAAAAGGGGTAGCAATGCTCACAAGTCCGCTCTTTCGCATCCTTGATGCCATCTACGGCCTCATCGTTAAAGTTGGAAGTAACCTACAGAGCCTCTTACTCTTATACCTAAGAATCACCTGGGGCCACCAACTCTTTATGACTGGCATTGCCGACCTAAAAAACATCGATCCTCTGATTGCGGCCCTGAGAAACTTCTCCTTTCCGGCCCCCGTCTTTCATGCCCATGAGTTTGCGATCGTCGAAACCGTGGGGGGCATCCTCCTCTTTTTCGGCCTTATGTCCCGCCTGGCAGCGATCCCCACCTTTCTCGTCATGCTGGGCATTCTGACCACGATGCATGGAGCGCCCCTTTCGGACCTTCGCTTTGTCACCGATCCCCTGATTCTCACGATCCAGCGCCCCTATCCCTTCATGCTAACGGCCCTGATCGTCTTCATCTTCGGCCCCGGCCGCATTTCTATCGACGCGCTCATCAAGCGCTGGCTAGAAAAACAATTTAGGTATTGAGATGAACCTAATATGCTAATCTCGGGTTACATCAAGATCTTCATCGGAGAAGGGTGCTCGATTGAAAAAATCAATCAGCGTGTCTTTTGGTTTTTTGGTTTGCGAAATCACTTTGACTAATCTGTTTACAGTTCCTTCGAAATGGAGTCTCTTCAGTTTTCCTGATGGTTCTTGCGTTTCCAATTTAGCCCACTCAAGTGGAGTCGCATGTTTGATCCAATGGCGTAGGTTTTCTTGAAACGTCTTAAACCATTTGGGGTGCTGCTCTGCCAAAAAATGGACTTCCCTAATGGCTTGTTCTGAAAAACTGCCAAGTTGCGTGGCCACATACCAGATCCCATAGAGGTCTTTATGGATTTTGGCAGGGCGTTTGCGACGGGTAAATGTCAGGCCCTTGTGAAACAGCCACGCCCCGGGAGAAACAACTCTTCCCACTTCGCCAGAATCAGTCTTAAATTCGAGAGTCATCAGCAAACTCAAGACTAAGTAACTCAGGGGCTGCGCAACGATACCAGAAATAATCACATTTTTGGTTTTCCCATTGCGGGTGTTCGAGTCAGTGAGGAATTCGATTTCCACTTCTAGGCCGTTCATTTCCCGCACATAAGCCTCTGTAGCCGGCTGATCATAATCTCTAAAGACTGGAGAAAAACCAGCTTCCTGAAGATGCCTCGCTATGTTCTTCTGAGACACTTCTGGGACCTTGCGAGGGATCAGAGAGTCAATGTCTGTTGTTCCTACAGGTGAATTCTCAAGTCGTTGGTCCGCGAGATAAAGTTTATAAATAATTGGAGCATAGCCGCCGCCAATAACGATGTGATCTCGCCAAGGGCCGATGATCTGTAGAAATTCTGAAATAATTCGATTTTCATTTTCCAGCTCTACTGCCATAGGCTCATCTCTTCTTATAAATTTGCTTGAGTTCGGGAATGCGCTCGATCATAAATTCGGCCTGTTCTTGGCCGCGTAGAGGAAAATGATAGAGGTCGAGATAAGTCAGAAGAGGAGGAGAGACTGCATTGTAACTCAGTAAGCACTTGTAATACGGCTCTATAAGCAAAACTTCATACCCTTTTTCCTGCAGTTCTAGTTGCAAGACCTCCTCGACTCTCGATCTAATCCCCGGCTCAAGGAGATACAATTCTAGTGTGTTTAGATTTGTATTCCTACATTTATGCGCTTCTGCCGCTGAATGGAGAGCCAATGCCACTTTTTGATCTAGGTCAGATCCTTTCAGCGCTTGCAACATTTCCCCCCTCCCCCGCAAGGCTGAGCGATAGGTTCTCATTTTGCATTTCTTCACAATGCTGTATTGACTCAGCCAACTCTTCAAAAGCGCTGCGGGGTTATGCAGGGAAAACTTCTTGGATGTTCTGACCCCCTCCGAGAGAAGAAAGCCGTTTTGAACCAGGGATGCAAAAACCCTTTGGACAAGTCCTACGCTAACGCCCGTATCTTTAGCGACCTCCCTCAACCCAAAGGTAGGCTTACGAACACCCACTCTCAGAAGCCAATCCAGTATCAAAGACGACTTATCTGCATAGATATTACTTTCCATAAACGAATGACTTGACCCTAACAAAAACTGACCTTTCATCTGTTCACTAGATTACACTGTTCATTATATATTGAACAGTTGTGATGAAAAATGACTGAGAATCAAATACATATATTACTAACGAACCACTTGAGAGCGCGCCATAGGCCGAAGTGGCGGTAGAGGATCTTGCAGGTCTCCCAAAGAGGAACGGGGGAAGTTTTGGGCGAGTCGATGAGAACACGGCGACAGAAGGTTGTCTGGGTGGGCTGTAGCCTGCAGAGGAGATCGAGAGTGGGAGAGGAGGAGAGCTTGGTGTCAAAGCCGCCCAGCTCGAGCACCTTGGAGCGGAGGAGACACGGAGAATGAGCCGTCATGAGATCGCTGAGGACAACGCCGTCCTTGTCGAGAGAACTGGTGTAGATGAGTGGAGGCTCGGTCTTGATCAGAGTGCCCAGAAACGAGAGGCCGTGCTGAGAAATATACCGGTCGCCCGGCTCGAGAAATTGGACATACTTGCCCCGGGCTGATGCGACGCCCTCATTCATCATTTGAGGGAGATTGCGGCCCGAGGCATCTTGGACGCGCAGCTTGAGCTCAGGATAGCGGCTGAGATGCTCAGCCAACTTCCCCGACCCCTCCCCGTCGAGGAGAAGCACCTCAAAAGAACCCTGCTGCGGCTTGAGGGTATCAAGGGTCAGCGGGAGCAGATGACGGTGTCCTCTACACAAAATAATTAAGCTAAAGTCTTCCATTTGCTATACTCTAGAGTCTAAAATAGCGGTGTCCATGAACCAAGTCAAGAATATCCAAGATTCCCTCAAACCCATCGTCGCCCTCTGCAAGCGAAGAGGCTTTATCTACCCAGGCTCTGAGATCTACGGGGGATTTGCGAACACTTACTCCTTCGGCCCTTATGGCGCCCAGTTAAAGAAAAATATTAAAGACCTATGGTGGAAAAACTTTGTCCAGAAGCGGCGCGACATGGTGGGTCTCGACGGGCCGATCTTGCTGCACCCGAAGGCGTGGGCAGCGTCGGGCCATTTGGAAGGGTTCAACGACGCCATGATCGACTGCAGGGCGTGCAAGAGTAGATTCCGGTGCGACCACTTGATCGAAGAGACCTTGAAGCGGAGTGGCGACGGATTGGATCTGCACCAGATGACCGAGTTGATCCGCTCCCACAAAGTGAAGTGCCCCAAGTGCGGCGCCCAAGATTTCACCGAGGCGCGCCACTTCAACCTGATGTTCTCCACCCACATGAGCAAAACGGGTGGCGACGGCGATGTCGCCTATTTAAGACCTGAGACGGCGCAGGCGATCTTTTTGGACTACAAGAATATCGTCGACACGATGCGGGTGAAGATCCCCTTCGGTGTAGCCCAGATCGGCAAAGCCTTCCGCAACGAGATCACGCCGGGCAATTTCGTCTTCCGCGTCATCGAGTTCGAACAAATGGAGATCGAGTACTTTATCCGTGAAGCTGAGTGGGAAAAGACCTTTGCCGAGTGGCTCAAGTCGATGCACGACTGGTGCAAACTCATCGGCCTTAGCCCGGGGCGAGTCCATGAAAAAGAACACCCGAAGGAGCAGCTCTCCCACTATTCGAAGCGCACCGTCGACTTGGTCTATGATTTCCCGTTTGGAACATCTGAGCTCTACGGCCTGGCCTATCGAACCAATTTTGATCTCTCGCGCCACGCCGAGTTTTCGGGTCAGACGCTCGACTACACCGATCCTGAGACGAGAGAGAAGTTCGTGCCCCATGTGATCGAGCCCACTTTTGGTGTAGAGAGGACCATTCTCGCCCTGTTGTGCGACGCATATGACGAAGAGCAGCTAGAAAATGGGGAGATGCGCACCGTCCTCCACTTCTCGCCGCGCATTGCGCCGGTCAAAGTGGCCGTCTTTCCTCTCATGAAAAAGGAGCCTCTGGCCGAAAAAGCCCGCAAGGTCTTTGAGGATCTGCAGGCGCTCACCGATTGTGAGTACGACGAATCGGGCGCCATTGGCAAGCGCTATCGGCGGCAAGACGAATTGGGCACGCCCTTCTGCGTGACGATCGACTTCGACACGCTCGAGAACGACACGGTGACGCTCCGCGATCGGGACACGATGAAGCAAGACCGGATCGCTATCGCCGACCTAATCCCCACACTCATGCAAAAATTGAAGTAGAGAGCATTCAATTTTTCCTCTGCGCTACTCTGCGTTCTCTGCGCCTCTGCGGTAAACTTTTTAACCCTCCACATAAGCTCGAGGGGTACCTACCGGGTTTGAGATTCACCGCAGAGGCCGCAGAGATGGTTTAGGGCAAAAAGCGGTCTTTGGGGCCGGGTTCGTGGGGCATTCTGAGCTTGAACTGGTGGCGGTGTTCCGCAATCCAACGATAGAGGGCGTCGCCCAGGTAGCCAGGCAGGAAAGAAAAGATCCCATAGAGGCCCCAGCCGTTGCCGTTGAGCCAGTAGATGCGCAAGAGGGCGCGGGAGCGAATCCAAAATCGCCTGCCAGTAGAGAGATAGTTCTCCACAAGGACGATGCTGTTCGCCGAGCGAAGGGAGGCCTGCGGGCCAATGAGGATGTCCGCAGCGGTTGTCCCATTGAGCGGAGCAAAGAGGAAGTGCTTGTCGAGATCGATCTCGAGGATATGGCGCACGGCCCGATGGCAAAGGGGACATTCTCCGTCAAAAAAGATCAGATGTTCATGCATATTAATCTTGGGGGGCGTTGTAGGGCGCTGGCTCCACGGCTTTTAGAGTGGGTTTTTCCTGGATAAGGCGGTGGAGGAATTTCCTCAGGAAGTAGAGAATGACTCCGCCGATGAGGGCAGCGATCCCGAGTTCGAGAAAGGCGGCGCTATAGGTGATGTTGGTGATGAGGGGGTCTTGCGAATCGGTGGAACCGAGGGCAGATTGAGAAAAGTAGCTGGAGAGGATAGCCGCTACGCCAGTGACCATGAGCCAGGCGCCCATAGCGAAACCTTGGAGCTTAGAGGGGATGAGCTGGCCGATCATGGCATAGCCAATGGGAGAGATGAAGAGTTCCCCCACACTCTGAAAGGCGTAACAGCCAACCACCCAAACGATGTTCGAAAAGCCTTTCGGATCTGCAAAGTGGATGCCAAGGGGAAGGATCAGATAGCCGATTCCAATGAGGAAAAGAGCGGTCGTGAACTGAAAGGGAATGGTGATCTTATAGCCTTTCGTGCGGAGCTTTTGATTGAGCGAGGCCATTAGGGGGCCTCCCAGGATGATAATCACCGTGTTGATGTTCTGCAGCCACTGGGGAGGAATCTCCATGCCCAGAAGCGTGTGGTCGACGTTTCGGTTGAAAAAGAGGGTGAGGCCCATGGGGGCCATCTGGTAGAGCGTCCAGAAAATCGTGCTGCTGATAGCCAAGAGGAGAAAGGCCCACACTTTCCGAGAACTTTCAACGGTCTCTTGTTTCCAAGCGATATAGGCAAAGAGGCAGGCGACCAAGACGGCGCCGAAGCAGATGAGGGCGTTGGCAATGAGAGAATGGCTGATCAGCCACGAGAGGGCGATAATCAGGCCCACGACGATGAGGGCGGAATAGAGGGTGCGCCTCTTCCGATCGTGGCAATGGCTATAGTGCGTCCCCTTGTCGGCGAGATATTTCCAGTTGAGAAAGGCGAGGACAAAAGAGATCAAACTCCCCAGAGAGGAGAGGAGAAAGAGCATGTGGAAATCTTGGTTGAGTTGGAAAATGCCGCTGACCGAAAAGCCGATGAAGAAGCCGAGATTCATGCCGCTGTAGTTCCAGAGAAAGGCCGATTCGCGCCTTTTGTCGTGGGGATCGAAGAGCTGGGTCAACATGCAATTGATGCAGACGACGTTGAGGCCACAACCCGACAGGAAAACTGCGACGCCCCAGATGAGCCCCAAAACATTGGGCATGGAGAGGATGAGACATCCGGCAGCCTGCAGCGCCATCCCGATCACAAAAAGGCCGCGGTAGCTGAGGAGTCGTCCTCCGACGTAGCCCCCCAAGACGTGGAGGCTGTAGTTGAAGGCGATAAAGGCTCCCGTGATGGCAGTGGCATAGATGTCGCCCAAATGCAACCCTTGCGTCGCATAGAGAACTAGCGTCGAGTAGAGGACGCTAAATCCCAAAGTGGAAAACATTTGCATAAACAGAAGGGCGATCCGCCCCTTTCGCACTGCATGATCCATCTAAATTCCCTTAGCCTGAGGCCTTTCTTTTTTGATCTGGTCGAACTGCCTGGCGAGCTCTAAAACCTCAGCCTCACTGCAAGTTCCGCTATAGATCTTCAACTTGATCTCTTCGCGCTGCTGCATCCAGTGCCGTTCCAATATCCGTTGTACGGTCTCAATGAAGCAGTTGACCGCTTTCTCTCGGTTTACTCTTTTTTGTAGAATCTCCGCTAGAAAAAGCTGTTGCTCGGCCTGTTCGAGATCGATGGCGAGGGTGAGTAGATCGCGAGGCCTCTGCTCTTTTGTGGCTGCTAAGTACTTCTCAAAAAGGCTCCGGCCAGCGGCGATGCGGAAATGGTCTGGCTTTAAATTGAGCTCGGCGATGGCGACGAGATTGGGGAGACTTTCCCCCATGAGGAAAAGCCAGCGGAGGAGGTCGGCCTCCAAGATCCGGTCGGGGTCGATTTCGGTGAAGGTGACGCTCGCAGAGCGCTTGATATAGACTTGCGGGGCATTTTGCTCGGGGGCGCCGATGATCGACTCGGGCGTTTGCGTGAGGCGCGCGAGCTTCCGGAGCGATTCGTGGACCATGAGCGGGTGGTCCCATTCCCGGATTCGCTTTGCGATCCCCTGCACCAGCTCGTTTTTGCCCGCGGGCGACTGCGTATTGATCGTCTTCGACATGTGGGCGACCAGAAACGTCAGGTAATCGACACTCGCGTCGACCCGTTTTTGCCACTCCTCGGGCCCCTTCTCCTGCAGCATCACGTCGGGATCACATTTTTCGGGCAGCTGGACGACGAGCACCTCAACTCCCTCTTTTTGGAAGATGTTGCCAATCTTCACGGCGGCCTCTTGCCCTGCCGTATCGCCGTCGAGGGCTAGATAAACTTGTCTGACGCCCAGATGGATCAGCTCTTTGGCCTGGTCCTCTCCAAAGGCGGTCCCCTGTCCTGCCACGGTCCAATTGAACCCCGAGTAGATGAGCCTCAAAGCATCGATCTGCCCCTCAACGATCAGCGCTTTTCTCTCTTTCGCGATCGTTTTTCTGGAGAAACTTAAGCCAAAGAGCACCTTCGACTTCTTGAAGAGCGCCGTTTCGGAGGTGTTGATATACTTGCCGCCAAAGGTGTCGCTCTTGTATTTCCTCGCCGAAAAGCCGATCACCGCCCCTACCGCGTCGCGAATCGGGATCGTGATCCGGTCGGAGAAAAACTCCCGTCCCTTCGTGTAGAGGCCCGCCTCTTCCAGGATCGCATTAGAAACTTTTTGCTCCCACATCGCCTTCAGGAAGAGCTGCGGAATTTTGGGAGCGAGGCCCAACTGGAACGTGTTGATGAAATCGAGTGTGATGCCGCGGCTATAGAGATAATCGAGGGCCGCGTGTCCCTCTAGCGTATGGAGCAGATAGAATTGGTAGAAGCGGCAAGCGCGCTCCAGCGCATCCTTCAGGGCCGCCTTCGGAGGGCCTTTGGGGCGGTTGTCGTCTTCCACCTCCTCCAACTGCACATGGAACCGCTCAGCGAGATTTTCGACTGCCTCGAGAAAGCTCATCCGCAAATGGGTCATCAGAAATTGGATCGCGTCGCCGTGGGCGCCGCAGCCAAAGCAGTGGTAGTGGCTATCGCCCCGCTGAATGATCAGTGAGGGCGTCTTCTCGTCGTGAAAAGGGCAGAGCCCCTTGTAGGCCGCCCCCGAGCGCTGCAATTTCACATAGGGAGAGAGGACCTCGACGAGATCGATTCGCGATCGGAGAAGCTCAAGACTTTCCCTAGAAAAAGTGCCCATCTAAACATTTTCGTGGGTGTAGGATCCACGCCTAAAGATGATTCTCTCCCAACCCCGATTTTTCATGAAGCTGAAAACCCGTTTTTCGAAAACATCCCCTCTTGGATAGTGGGAACCGTCATCGCGAATCTCCCCGTAAATGGGGGCGCGGAAATCGTCTCGTCGCACCAAAAACATCTGATCGGAGAAGCCCTCTTTGGCCACCAAAAAGTTCCAAGTGCTCCGGAACGACTCCCTCCTTGCCTCGGCCCACTGCTCATTCCAGACGAGATTCCCCACCTTGAAGTTGGGTTTTTTCTCCATGCACCGGAGCGTTTTGGGGATCCAATCGACCGGCTTTTTCAGATAGACATCGCCAGTCACGTAGAGCAGATAATCGCTTTGGCAGTGGTAGATCGCAGAGAGCGGCGCGAGGGCATTGTAATATTGCCACTCGTTGAAATCGGAGCGTTTGAGGTTGAAGAAAGAGAGGACGTCTTCGGC
>DATIIR010000157.1:0-2109 GCA_035479435.1 Chlamydiales bacterium | reverse complement strand
CATCCTCTTCGGCGGCAGAGAGGGCCTCGGGTGGTAGTGAATCGAGCAATTTCATTAGCAGAAAATCGAAACCGTTTCTATAGCGGCTTGGGTGGGTTGATGAATTACGCCGTTGCTTCCGTTTTTGGGCAGTGCAGCAGGGCGGGGAAATCTCCAGATACGGGTGTTGAGTGGGCCGGGGTCAGTAGAGCACGCCATGACACCCTCCTTTTGAATCTGTTCGAGGTATCGATTAGCTTGCTCCAGCTTTATCGAGCGCATCACGTATTCATTCAGCGGGTTCGACATGATGACCCGGATAAGCTGAGACACGGTGCCGGTCCATGCCGGGGCTTCCTCATTGCTCCTGAACCAGTCATCGAGTGTGTCCATGAGCAACTCTTTAAAGGGAGCCATCGGATTATTGTGGTGTGACTGGATTAACAGAGAGGGCTCGTGAAAAGCTTTGTAGCCATATCGGGGGTCTCGCTCCACATGATCGGGAACTTTCCAATCGAGTAACCACCGGAGAAAATACGGAAGCTCGCGGACAAGAATTTTGGCAAGCTCAAGACGGGCCGGAAATGTCATGCGGTGGGTCTTCACGCACCGAAACAAGCAGGCCTTGTCGAGGGAGGAGCTATCCAAGGGGCCGATGATTCGGGTGCTAACAGGATCGAGGTTAGCAGTGACTCCGATTCGCCCCATCCACTCGCCCATCACTGCCCGCTCGAACTTCTCATTGAAAAGCATTTGCTGATTGGCCGCGATTTTTTTAAAGGTGGCCTGAAGCTTCGCACTGGCGTGCGATGAGTTATTCGGCGTGTCATCATCTAATACCCAGTGCGGGTTGAACATTAAGTGGCTATTGAACATCGCGCCATCGATTAAAAAGCTGGAGGCATCCACGAAGCCGCCCACTGATACGCCGACTCCGTGCCGATTGAGCAGCGTCTTGCCGCACCCCGCAACTCCAAGCAGAAAGATATTCTGACCCGGTAGAGGTGTCCGATAAAACGCGGCTGAGTAATAATATTGCCACCACGCGAGAAAATGAATCAACTGCTCTACCGGATCGAAAACCGAATCATGCAGCAGAGAGAAAAAAGGAAATTCCCCGTGCCCACCCCAAGTCTGTTTTCCTGCCGCAGGCTGGATCGCGCGATTCACATAAGTATTAAGGACCCGCTCGCCCATGAATTCAATCGGACCGGGATCGCGAAAAACAAACGGCACTGCTCCACGGATTCGGTTGTGGTTATAGACGTGACTCAGAGCCACATCCACGGGCGAAGCTGCTCCCTTGAGAGCGCGGGAGCTTAGATTACAATCCACCTTCAGATAGTTAGTCATTTCCTCGCCCCCGAGAGAAACCCAGCGGCCCCCTATCTGCCTCCAGAATCGCTTTCCGTCCCAGTAAACTCCGTCCGTTGCTTTGGCAAGGCTGGTGTTGGTGAACTGCTTGACGACTTCGTTACCGAGGATATCGGCCCAAGTGTAAAATGCTTTCGTGGCATGAGCAGAGAACGAAAACATGCCGGTCTGCTTCACAATGGCGGACTGGGGGGAAGTGCTTTCAGGAATCCAGAACGAGGGACCTTGGCTCTCCAGAGCAAATTCTCCGGGCCACTCGAATGCGGGGAATTTTTTCTTTAGCTCTGCTTCAACAATCTCAAGAGGTATGTCGGTTTCGTTAGCCGACTTGAAGCGATACTTTTTTCCCGCTGCAATGAAAAATGCCTGAAGCTCGACTTGGGATACCGGCCCGTGCCCAGTGGAGCGCCATTCGCAACCGTTGCAGAGCAGCCGGGACGGGGAGAGAAAAGCCTGTTCATCGAGAGCCGGGAGTAAATCAAGCTCCAGCCACTTCACCGCCGCATCGAGGATGTAGGCGCAGAAAGAGTAATCGTCTACCACGAGCGGCTGAGCTAACAACCACACGAGCCGGGCATTGCCTCCCAAAGAGCGTTCAACCCATGAAGGCTTGTGCTTCATTGACGCTATCGCTTCGTCAATTCGCTCATCCGGAATCTTGGTGTCGTAGTCCGCAACAAAAGCATGAATTTTATGGGGCACGTTGTCTTTGCCCGGCCTGATGTTTGGGTTCACCGGCTCGATGCCGGTGTAGAA
>DATIIR010000156.1:0-7463 GCA_035479435.1 Chlamydiales bacterium | reverse complement strand
ACCGACTGGCCTGATCGACTATACCGACAATCGCATCCCCCGCGCCGAGCTTTGGAAGACCAAGGGGGAATACGCCTTTTCGATCAGTCCCCCTGGCAACGGCCTCGATTGCCACCGCACCTGGGAGGACCTCGTCCTTGGCTGCATCGTGATTGTCAAAACCTCTCCCCTCGATCCCCTCTATAAAGGGCTCCCTGTCGTGATCGTCAAAGACTGGTCAGAGGTAACCGAAGCCAACCTCACCAAATGGCTTGAGCAGTACAAAGACGCCTTCACGAACCCCACCTATCGCACCAAGCTAACCAACGCCTACTGGATCGACAAAATAAGGACCGTTAGATGAGGGGGCATGGATGGCAAATAGGCAGAATAGGCATAATCATTTTCAAGGGCATGTGGATAGGCAAGGACAGGATTTGCATGATCACACGTGGCATGATAAACAGGATAAATTTAGTGAAACCACAAGAACAATTTTAGGCCACAACCGATCAACTGTCTGGCGTGACGAATTGATCGGTTAGTTGGCAAACTTTGGGAAAAGAAAGCTAGAATATAGAAAAGCCTATCATCTTGCTTATCATGCCACGTGTGATCATGCAAATCCTGTCCTTGCCTATCCACATGCCCTTGAAAATGATTATGCCTATCCTTGCACGGCCACGTCTTGTGATGAATAAGGATCTGTGAACGCTAAACTTTTACAGCCGTAGACACCATCCAACTTATCTCGAGCATCCACGAGATTATAGAAGGCATTCTCTGGGCCTTTTTTATCTGGATGCGCGCCTGCAGATAATCTCCTAAAAGCGCCTGCAATCGCTTTGCATGTGGAAGCACAAGCCTCTTTTACTGCATTGTGTACTCTCTCCGCAGAAGCTTCAAACGGGTATCGTTGGATGGTAAGTTCACATTTCAGATCGGGCTTCACATTCAGAATGGTGACCGCATCTGCGAGACATGTCTTTGGTTTTAGATCTGGATCACTCAGGCGTTCCAAATTAGTCTTACCTTCGAATGCAGAAGCTGGTTTCCCCGGACACGCCGCAGGCTCTGCGAAGACCCCCTTAAAGGCCTTATTCATAGCATCAAGCGCGTCGCATGTGGCTTTAGAAATATAACCAACTGATGCTAAGTTAAATATGTGAAGTGCACTACCGGCGAGCGCCTCACCAGGTTTTTCTTTGCGATTGGTCAAGCAAGTATAGAGCTTGGGAGCTGCGTTTTGAGCCACTCCTACAAATTGGGCTGCAATACAAGCCTTGGCCAACAGCGGATGTATCAGATTCAGCACACCAGGTACAAGTAGCTGAAATAACGGGTGGGCCAGTGATTTTGTAACGGTCGCAGCATCGGGAGTGGTTCGATATACTTTAACGAGTCGCCAAGTATTTGAGATGATCGCGGGTAGTATGAGAGCAGCTGCGAGCTCTGGCGATCTCCTCGAGGCCTGAAGAATAATTAAATGAGCGACATTGGCAATCGCCAATCTGGTGTCTTTGTTGTCATAGAAAACCTTTACTTCACTAAACTCAGTTTCGTTCGCTGCAGGAGCAACATCGATACTCAAATCTTTAGGTGTCGAACCTTCCACTTTTAACGCCATAATCACGCCTTTGCTTTTAATTATGCGCATAATTATACAGAAAAACTAATCGGAAATCAATTCAACAAAATTATATATAAAATCGTTATTGCTCAGCAAAAAAACTTTACAGACATACTAATTTTGCATAATTACACGACTTAAAATTAATTTAATTGAAATGCAGACATTCACAAATAAAAATAAATCCCGTATAATATGGGCACAAAACTAAACTTACGGACGAGCATGACGCCAACAACAGTGAATGCTTCAGCTAGCAAAGATTTGATTATTGAGATTCCCCCCACACCTTCTGCAACAGATAAGGCTGAGCCTAGTAAGGTAAATATTTTTTATGACAATAAAGATATCGGGTTAGCTGATGCCAATATCGGTTGTTTGGCCATTCAGCAAGCCCTGATGAAGTTCCCGGAATTCGAAGATATCTTCCATATATCCGGTCTCGCCTTTGGCATTTGGCAATCAGTCAAAGTATACCGAGCCACTCCGGATGCAGCTACTCTTACAAAATCACTGGTCCACCCGTTATTTCAGCTATTTGTAGGTCCTGCCCTGACTTGGGTGCATCCGTTGTTGGGAAAGGCTAGTATTGCAGTCCAATTTTTAGCGGTTGCTCGAAACTCAGTTCCCAAACTCTACACTTGCTTGAAAAACGGCAAAGAAAAACCTATCGATGCACTCACTGGTACTGCACTTCATGTATTTAACTTAGCGACACAAGGTTATTTTGTTAAGAACAGACTTGATAAGGTTGGTTCACAAGAGCAAGCGAGAAATGATTACCAACGCGAATGGGAGGACTCTGAGCACCAAAATGGCGGATTCACAGGCCCCATCGATTGTTCGGGAAAACCAGCTTCCGCATTCGAAAAAATGACAAATTTTGAACGCCTCACCAATCCAGATCTAAAACCACAAACATGCCCCGCAGATGCAACAATCATGATGAATCTGCAGTCCGATCCAAAATGTGAAGATGCAACGAACAAACCCGCTTGGGAGGTGATTCCCAATGCAGTAAAAGATGCTTGCGCTTCCACATGCAAAGAGATTGCAAGAATCTTTAGAAAATTATCTTTAGAAGCGCATCCAGATAAAGTAAATGGCACAAAGGGTGCTTTCATTAATCTCGCAAATGCTCAAGATACATTGAATGCTAAGTATAGCTGTAAAGATCTGCGACGTCCCTAAGAACCTATATCAGCCATTTAACGCAATGTCATCTTGCTTATCATGCCACGTGTGATCATGCAAATCCTGTTCCTGTCCATCTCCGTGCCCTTGAAAATGGCCATTCCCATCCCACTCCCTTCTATCCATCATGCCTAACTCAGAAGAAGAGGGTGCTGACGCCCCAGGCTATGACGAAGTAGATCGTCATGGAGAGGAAGTCGTTGAAGGCGGTGACGATGGGGCCGGCGGAAATGGCGGGGTCGACGCCGATGCGGGAGAAGAAGAGGGGCGAGAAGACGCCGAGGAAAGTGCCGGCGAAGCAGCCGCCGATGAGGCCGATGCTGACAATGGCCGAGACGGCGACGGGCGAGGTGGGGCCGAGCGAGCCGCCACTCACAAAGTCGAGAAGATAGATGATGAGGCCACAGCCCACGCCAAAGATGGCGCCGGTGAAGAGGCCGCTGCTGAGTTCTTTGGCGATAATCTCTTTACGGCTGCCGGGAGAGAGGCCGCCGAGGGCCATAATGCGGATAAGGACCGTGCTGCACTGCAGGCCAATATTGCCCGACATCCCCGTGATGAGGGGGACAAAGAAGAGGGCAAAGGTGAGGACTCCCCCTTCATGCTTCTGGAAGGAGGACATAACGCCGACGTTGAGAAGTCCGGCAGCAAGGGTCACGCAGAGCCAGGGAGAGCGGGTGAGAAAACGGCGAAGGATCGGGTCGTGGGAGGTGAACTTCTCGTTGGTACCAGCCATGCGGGCGATCGTCTCGTCGGCAAGGTCCTCCATCGCCTCGACGATGTCCTCGTGGGCGATGACGCCGATGAGCTCATTGTCGATGTCGACGACAGGAAGGGAGGAGATCTTGTAGCGCTCGACGATGTCGATCACCTCTTCGCGGGTGGCGTCGACGGTGACCTTGTGAAGGATGGGGCGCATGACCTGACGGAGGGGGGTGGCGTCGGGATTGATCATCATGTTGCGCGCAGGGACGAGTCCTTGGAGCTCACCGGTGTGGTTGAGAATGAAGATGCCCTTGGTGAAGTCGATGCGGGGATTGTCGCGGATATAGACGCAGGCTTCGCCGATGGTCATATCCATCGTGAAGGCGAAGAACTCGGAGGTCATGAGGCGACCTGCGCTCTTCCGGTCGTGCTGCTTGAGCTCGCGGATCCGGTTCGCCTTCTTCGAGTCGATCAGCTCCATGAGCCGTCGGAAGCGCCGTTCAGGCATATCGTCGACGAGCCAGACGGCCTCGTCAAGGGGCATCCGCTCAAAGATTTTCTTGAGTTCAATGTCGTCGAGCTGCCGGAAAAGGGTGAGCCGCGTGTCGCTGTCCGTGTTAATGAGAAACTTGATCTTATCGTCCCGGTTGGGGAGGTTCTCGTAGAGGACAGGGCGAACGTTGGGAGGGAGGTGGGAGGCGGCGTAGGCGAGGTCGATGGGCGAGTGTTCACAGGCAATTTTAGCGATGTCGTGAAGGCGAACCTTCGAGGTCTGCTTGTGGAACGCCTTTTCCAGCTTTTCCTTCAGAAGATCGTCGATCCGACCGGTCTGAGATTCCGCTTCTTGAGGATAGGGCTTTTCTTCGATTTCTTCCATGAGATCCTCAAGACGACTTACACTAGGAAGTCTACTGCAAAAACCCTTTTATCTCTAGAAATTAAATCATTCATCACCTAAACTTTATCGAATATGCATGACCCAGAAAAAATTCGCAACATAGCGATCATCGCTCACATCGACCACGGGAAGACAACCCTTCTCGACAACCTCCTTAAACAGGGGCATATTTTCCGCGAACACGAAAAAGTCCCTGAACGAGTCATGGACAGCTACGACCAGGAAAAAGAGCGGGGTATCACCATCTTCGCAAAGCACACTTGCGTGAATTACCACGACTATAAAATTAATATTATCGACACCCCAGGCCACGCCGACTTCTCAGGCGAGGTAGAGCGGGTCCTCGGGATGGTCAACTGCGTCCTCCTCCTCGTCGATGCGCAAGAGGGGCCGATGCCCCAGACAAGATTTGTCTTATCGCAGGCGCTCAAGATGGGCTTGAGGCCGATCGTCGTTCTCAACAAGATCGACCGCCCCCACGCCAATCCAGATCGCGCCCTCAACCTCACCTTCGATCTCTTCCTCGAGCTCGGCGCCAATGACGAACAGCTCGACTTCCCCTACATCTACGCCTCGGGTTTCAATGGCTACGCGATCGACAAAATCGGCGACGAGCCGAAAGACCTCACTCCCCTCTTCGAGATGATTGTGAAAAAGTCGCCAGCTCCCTCGGGCAACCTCGAGTTGCCGTTCCTGATGCAGGCTGCGACTCTCAGCTACGACGACTACGTGGGGAGACAAGCTTGCGGACGCATCCTAGAAGGGAAGATCAAAAAGAACGACATGGTGACCCGCGTCGATCGCAATGGCAACCATACGACCCACAAGATCGTCCGGATTGAAGGCCACTTAGGACTCAAAGAGATCGAGCTCGAAAATGCCGGCGCTGGCGACATCGTCGTCCTCTCGGGCATTCCAGAAATCGAAATCGGCGATACGATTTGCGACCCCAATCAGGTCGTTCAGCTCCCTCCGATTACTCTGGCAGAGCCGACGGTCTCCGTAGAGTTCATGATCAATACGAGCCCCTTCGTAGGGCGCGACGGCAAGCACGTCACGATGAACAAGCTGCGCGATCGCCTCCAGAAAGAGAAGCGGGCCAACATCTCTCTCAAGATCGAAGAGATCCCCAATCGAGACGACGCCATACGCGTCTGCGGTAGAGGGGAACTCCACCTCGCCGTCCTCATCGAGGCGATGCGACGCGAGGGCTATGAAATCGCTATCTCCAAGCCCAAAGTCATCACCAAAACAGTCGATGGCGTCTTGATGGAGCCGATGGAGCGCGTTCACGTCGAAGTGCCTGAGAATTTCTCCGGCACGGTGATCGACGACCTCTCCCGCCGCAAAGGGGAGATGCGCTCTCTTGAGACGTCGGAACACGGCCTCACCACGATGCAATTCCTCGTCCCCACCCGCGGCCTCATGGGTTACCGCAACGACTTCCTCACCCGCACATCGGGCCTGGGCGTCCTCACCTCCATCTTTGAGGTCTTTGCACCTTGGAAAGGAGACATGGCGGGGCGTCCTCGCGGCGTGCTCATCTCTTCAAGTCCGGGCAAAGCCAACGGCTACGGCCTCTTCAATCTCCAAGAGCGCGGTTCGCTCTTCGTCAAACCAGGCGATGATGTCTATGAAGGGATGATTGTCGGAGAACATTCGCGTGACAACGACTTGATTGTCAATCCCACGAAGGCCAAGCAGCTCACCAACGTGCGAGCGGCCGGCAGCGATGAAAACATCATCCTTACGCCTCCGCGCAAGTTCACGCTCGAGCAAGCGATCGATTACATCGCCGACGACGAACTCGTGGAAGTGACGCCAACGAACATCCGCCTCCGTAAACTCTATCTCACAGAGAACGAACGGAAACGCCACTCGCGGTAAAATTGCTTTGTAAAAAAAACACTTCCCTGTAGGATGGTTTGCTTTCAAATCGCCCAACAGGAGAGTGTTTTATGTTCAAACGTATCTGGATTTCAGCTGCATCCCTCATGGCAAGCCCGCTGCTCGCCCTTACCATCCAAAATGTGGAAATTCCATTCCCTCCCTCCAACTATGAATGGAAATTGTTAGCCGATGAAAAAACTCTCGATTTCTCTTTCATGATGCCCGAGTGCGATCCAGATAACTCGTTTAAAGTATTCACGCACAGAGAGGGAGATGCTCTCGAGATTTTCATTGCAGCTGTCTTCAACGATACGGATGACACCGATGAAGCAGAAGAGGAAACACTGGAAACATCCCAAAAACTGATCGATGAGACGATCAATCAATATCTCCCCAATCACCGACTCATCGCCAACAAAGTAGCCGAAGATGACAATGGCGGTTTTGCTGAATGGGAATGGAATGACGGAGACCAAGATGTAATGCACGGATTTACTCGCGTGATGGAGAGTCAAAATGAGGGGGGCCGCAAAGTGGTGGTTCTCGGCTATTCGACTACAGCGCTCAAAAGCGAATACAACCGCACACTGTGGACCGATGTGCTCAATCAAGCTCATTTGATTGAAATGCAATGAGAAAGTTTCTTGTCGCAGCAGCTCTTTTGGTCTTGGTGGCTTTCGCACTGCCGATCGAGCACAAATACGACAAGCTCTTTCGGTTTTATTCATTGACCCTGATCCCTCAGGGTCTTGAAATCTCCAAGAGCTGCGACAAGAAAATCTACTTCTATATCTCCGATCTGATTGCGCTGGCTTTGCTGTGCATCGGTTTGGGGTGGTTCCGGATTCCATTGAGGCGCTTCTTCAGAAACTCCCTCTGGATCGTCTTTCTCTGTGCTACTGCGTCAATCATCGCATCGCCCTTTATCCACTATCCCGTCGCCTACACGCGCCTCCTCCATCTGTTGACTCCGATCATCCTCTTTTCTTTCCTGGCTCACGCGTTTAGTGAGGAAGAAAAGCCCAAGATCCTGCGCCTCATCCTGGGCGCATTTGTCGCTGCCGCCCTGTTTCAAACGGGAGTCGCCATCGTCCAGTACTTCTATCAAGAGCCGTTGGGACTTCGCCTCTTGGGCGAAACAGCGACGATTAGCGCCTACCCATCCGA
>DATIIR010000155.1:0-6797 GCA_035479435.1 Chlamydiales bacterium | reverse complement strand
TCCAAAGAGTTGGGCATGCAGAGCCTGGGAGATTTCATTCCCACTGCATTGAACGGCAATGGAGATATTGTCGGCAAACGAGGCAAAAACGTTCTATTGAGAACCTCCGATGGAGCGATGATGGATCTCAACAAAGAGACTGCATTTGGGACTCTCAAAGTGGATCAAATCACCGCCGCTTTGGCCATCAATCAGCGCGGGCAGATCCTTGTGACGGCCAAAATCGGAGGGCGATCGCACGCCTTATTGCTCGATCGCAAACCATAGACAATTTATTCACCTTAGCGCTATCATCTACTCCTTATGCGCCAAGTGCCGATCAAAAATTTTCTCGTTGGTCCCGGTCAACCGCTTGTGGTTTTTTGCGGTCCCTGCGTCATGGAAGGAGAAGAGTTCACCCTCCGCGCAGCCGAAGAGCTCAAAGAGATCTTCAGCCATTTTCCCTTCCGCTTCATTTTCAAAGCCTCCTATGACAAAGCCAACCGAAGTTCCATCCACTCCTTTCGCGGCCCCGGCCTAGAGAGCGGCCTCACCATCCTCAAGCGGATCCAAAACGAGCTCGACCTTCCCATCACCACCGACGTCCACTCTCCCGAAGAGGCCACCCTCGCAGGCCAAATCTGCGACGTCCTTCAGATCCCCGCCTTTCTCTGCCGCCAAACGGACCTCCTCATCGCCGCCGCCAATACACCCGCCGCCGTCAACGTTAAAAAAGGGCAATTCCTCTCCCCCTGGGACATGAAAAACATCGTCGAAAAACTCGTCGCCTGCGGCAACGACCGGATTATCCTCACCGATCGGGGCACCACCTTTGGCTACAACAATCTCGTCAGCGACATGCGCGCCATCCCCATCATGCAATCGTTTGGGTTCCCCGTCTGTTTTGATGCGACCCACTCTGCGCAGCTCCCGGGCGGACTAGGAACCTCCACCGGCGGCCAGCGCGAATATATTCCCACCCTCACCAAAGCCGCCATTGCCGCTGGAGCCAACGCCCTCTTCATCGAAGCGCACCCCAACCCCGCCGCCGCCAAATCGGACGCCAGCACCGTCATGCCCTTTAACGATCTCAAAACCCTTCTAGCCCAAGTGGAGAGGCTTTACGCATGCATACATACAGCAGAGCCTGCTTCGCTTCTCTCGCGCTAATCGCCATCGCCACATTTGCCACCTACTGGTTTCATATCCGGACCCGTCCCTGCGACGTTTCCGCCTATCACAAACTCGTCCAAGAGAGCACCGAACTCCGCACCCGCCGCGCCCTCGAAGAGCAGCCCGCCCACCAGACCCGCCAAGGCGTGCAAAAAGACATCTGGACCCAGAACGAAACCCGCCACTTCCAAATCCAGAGCGCCCACTCTGAGCTCACCCTCACCCAAAAAAAAGACAAAGTGGAAGCTGTCGAGCAGCTCCAACAAATCCAATGCGCCCTCGAAAACGACACCCTCACAGCAGACGACGGCACCTACACCTTTCCCTCACACCAATTCACAGCTCAGAACAACTGCCGCATCGCGCAAAACGGCCAATACATCGACGGCACCCGCATCCACTTCAACCTCGCCCAAGAGATCGTCACCTACGAAAATCCCAAAGGGCACATCGCCCCCTTCGACTTCACCGCCCACAGTCTCATCTGGCACAAGCGCATCGGCAAGCTCTATCTCACCGACAAAGTCACCATCCAACAGCCCAATCACTTTAAAATCCTCGCCGACCGCGGCGAGCTCACCCTCGACCAATTTCAGCCCCTCCTCCTCGTCCTCGAAGGCAACGTCCGCCTCATCTCCACCCGCATTCAAGACAAAGAGAGCTACGCCGTCGCCGACACCCTCACCTATCACCCCACTGACAAAACCATTCTCCTCTCCTCCGACCGCAAAGTCCTCTTTTGGCAAAACGGCCTCTCCCTCAGCGCCTCCGAAGTGCTCATCCGCCAAGACCAGACCATCGAAGGTCACGGCGACGTCCACTTCGCCTTCGACCTCGAAGAGCAAAACTTTATCGACGAACTCTTTAAGCAGTATCTATGAACCTACTTGAAGTTAAGAACCTCGTGAAGCGCTACAACGGCAAACCCGTCCTCAACGGCCTCACCTTTCACATCCAACCCGGAGAAATTGTCGGCCTTCTCGGCCCCAATGGCGCCGGCAAGACCACCGCCTTCTACATCACCGTCGGCCTCATCCAGCCCGATGAAGGCGAAGTCCATTTCAAATCGCAGAACATCACCTCGCTCCCCATCCACAAGCGCGCCCAACTCGGCTTTGGCTACCTCGCCCAGGAGCCCTCTATCTTCCGCTCCCTCACCGTCGAGGACAACATCCTCTGCATCCTCGAAACCCTCTCCATCCCCAACCCCAGAGCCCGCCTCACCGCCCTCCTCGACGAGCTCCACCTCACCCACCTCCGCACCAAAAGAGCCTCCACCCTTTCTGGAGGCGAGCGGCGCCGCCTCGAGATCACCCGCGCCCTCGTCACCCAGCCCTCGCTCCTACTCCTCGACGAGCCCTTCGCCAACATCGACCCCCTCGCCGTCGCCGACGTCAGGCACCTCATCCGCCTCCTCAAAGCCAAGAAGATCTCCGTCCTTATTACCGACCACAACGCCCGCGAGATTTTCTCCATCGTCGACCGCTCCTATCTCGTCCAGGAAGGAAAAGTGCTCCTCTCTGGCACCACCGACGCCCTCATCAACGACCCTCAAGCGCGCCGCACCTACCTTGGCGAAGACTTTCGCCTCTAAATCCATCTATTGCGCGCAACACCGCTCCCACAGGCAGCGTCGCCAAGCAATCGCTCATCTTGCTCCCTCCGCACCCATCCTGATAGCACGGCCTGCAGCTAAAGTTTTGCGCCACCACTCTTGCCCCCTCATTTCTCCACGGCCCCCACGTCACATCGGACGTTGGCCCAAAAATCGCCACCACCCGTTTTTTCAGAGCGCTGGCCATATGAAACGGCACGCTATCCACGCACACCAGCAGCTCGCACATCTCGATCAGAGCCGCCAACTCCTTCAATGAAATCTTCCCCCCCAAATTCACCACATCTAAACCCTCACTAATCTCCCTCACCATCGCCCGTTCCACCGCATCGGGACCCGACGTAAATACCACCCTCTTTCCCCTCCGGATCAACTCCTCCGTCAACTGCCTCATCTTTCCCACTTCCCAGCATTTAAACCTCCACCGCGACGTAGGATGGATCACCACGAACGGCCCCTCAACCCACCGCCTCACCGCCACCCGTGCGCTCTCCGGCACACTCAGAAACAACTCCCTCTCCTCCACTCCAGGAAAGATCCCGATCCTTCGCAGCGCATCGAGATTCCGCTCTACCGTATGCCGCAACCCCGGACAATGCTTGACCCGATGCGTGTAGACCCTCTTTCCCAGCCACCCCTTCGTCTCGAACCCCACCCGCACCCGCGCCCCCGACATCCACGCCGCCAGCGCCCCCCGGTCCCCCTCGGTCAAATTGATCACCACATCGTACCCCTCCCCCCTCAACCTCCGCCACAGCGCCCACTCCCTCCTCAGCCTTTCCACCACCCCCAATCTTTTCCATCCCCTATCGTAGCCCACCAAGCCATCCACCCCTGGATGCCCCTCCAACAGAGCGAACGCCTCGCTGTATACATACGCATCGATCCTAGCCTCTGGCCATTTCGCCCTCAAAGCCCCAAAAACCGCCCCACTCAGCAGCACATCCCCCAATTGCCGCAGCTTCACGACAAGGATTTTTTTCACGCCATTCAAGTCTGGATAATCGCCGTAAGTCATTTTTTCACTCCCAAAAAAGAGCCCATTTTAAAATTTTTCGCCATTTTGCAATAGAACTTCGTGAGATTTATTAGCCCCTGGTTTACAATGTCACTACAAAATACCTTATGGAGAACCTAATGGCCCAAACTACCACCCAAACCCTGGAACAAACACTATCGATCATCAAGCCTGATGCAGTTGGGCAGAATATGATAGGGAACATCATAGAATATTTTGAGCGTGAAGGGCTCAATGTGGTTGCGGCCAAGATGCTGCACCTCACCTCGGAGCAAGCCAAGTCTTTTTATGCTGTTCACAAGGAGCGCCCCTTTTTCCAAGAGCTTGTTGATTTCATGACCTCGGGCCCTGTTCTCATCATGGTCCTTGAAGGCGAAAGTGCAGTCGCCCGCAACCGTCAGATTATGGGAGCCACCGACCCTTCCAAAGCCTCTCCTGGCACCATTCGAGCGGACTTTGCTACCTCTATTGAGCGCAATGCCGTCCATGGTTCGGACAGTACAGCGACAGCCAAGTCGGAGATTACCTTCTTTTTCAAAGCTGGCGAAATTTTCCCCCGATCCTAACATCCGACCCGAGACCGTCCCCCGGTCTCGGCCTTGGAATACCACTAACCCCAACACGCAAAGCCTCCCCCTATGTCATTCCTCTGTTGCCTATCTGGCTCACCAGACACCCAGCGACCTCTAATCCCTCAAGAACAACCCAGATCCGACGACCGCATCTCACAAGCAACACAAAGCCTCCTACCACCGGCCCAAACTGTTGAGCTCTCTCCTCCTACGCGAGCAGTAGCGCCCCAGAGCTCTTCTCAAACAAACCCGAACCCTCCGCTCCGCAAGCGATCAGTAAAACGCCTCCCCACAGCCAAACCACTACATCCTCGATCCAGCGACCCCGAATTTCTTTCTTCGAAAAACCTCACAAGGATGCAAGTTCCCGCTAAGGTGATTGAGGAGATGAACAAGCTGACGCTGACCGAAGAGGGTGGGGTGCAGGGAAACCCCTCCCAGTTAAAAAAATATACGAAGCTTTGCCAAGCGGCCTTCGTTATGACGCAAATGATCAAGAGGCCTCCACCTGGAATCAACAAAACAAACGGTCACCATGGCAACTATACAATCCGTACCGTTCGATAGATTGAGTTCTGAAGCGTTAGAGTGTTTGATTTGTAGTCATTCAGCTCAAGAAGAGCAAGACGCTTTTCGTCGCCTATCTTATCTTGATCTCGCCTCTAAACCTAGATACGTCACTCATCAATCTGAACTCAGAGATCGTTTGAGAAGAGCCGCAGCCCCCCCCTTTGAAGCGCATGAGGAGTCTTATCGCCGTCTTGACCTAGCCACTAGACCGAGACACCTTGTTGAGAGCCAGACAAAAGCGACGAATGCCATCCATTTTCGGTGCCATGCTCAATGGGCAAAAAATGAACTTACAAACCATCGAACTCCCAGATGTGGGCACTGCGACGTACCTATTCACAGTCTCGACGGCAAGCCCTATGCTTTGCCCGATCCGAGATTCCTTCAGCTAGAGTCTCTTCGTAGGACAGTTTCTCAGGCACATAGGGCTTTGATAGACTTTCATCTCTGGCCATTTCCTCCCATACTAGCTTTAATAGAGAACGGCGGGACATTGGATCAGATTCAAGCATTGCTTCCCGAGATTTCGGTCTTAGACCGAAGTAAAGGAGTGTTAGCGGCAGTCTGGCAGCGTCGTTTTGACGTTTTTCGGGCTCTGCTTGCCAGCGGACCGATTTCGGAGACCTTTCGTGAGCTTGCGGGCATGGAAGTTGTGCTCTTTGAACAATCTGGACACATGGAGCATACACAAGCTATGGGATGGATTGATGCGCTTGGCAATGGCGACCGACTGTTTTATGCTCGCATGCACCGGATGGGAATCGCGTTACTTGCTGGGCGTTATCGGCTATCGCTCAGAAAGCGGCAAGCAAAAGACATATTGATTCCAAACAAGCCGCTTCATCCCATCACCCGTCAAATATTTTTGTTCTTAGAAAGGCGAGGTGAGCGTCAAATTCTCGCCGAGATTCGACGATTGATGGAGCAAAACGACCCTCCATTTACGGATGAGGACCGTGGTCTTTCGGTATTTTTTGCAGCACAAGTGGGCAGCTACACAACAGTCCAAATGCTTCTTGCCACCGGCCCGATACCTCCCCGCATGCGCGCGGCTGCCATCGCCCTACAGAATCGCGATATTGTTCGATTGCTTGAGCAACCGGTGCCCTTTGTTCCCAGGGCGATGCCGGACCCTCTCACGGTATCCTTACAAGACGAACAAAACGCTCTCAACGAATGGAGACAATTACTAGATACCCATGCTATAGATCAAGCCCATGCGCTTGAAATGACTCCTGACACGGCAGACCAAGTGGAAGAGCAATTTATGTCTAGACTTACAATCATTAGTCCGTTCCTGCAACGAGCCAACAACATCATTGAGCTATTTGCGAGTCCTGTGGTCAGTTTGATACGGAATGGGGGAAGCGAGGAGCGAATTCGGGCCCATCTTCAAAGCCGCCCCATTGGAACCCACGCACGCAGTCTAGCGCTACGAACCGCAATGCCCTTCGCCCCCCTTGGAGCGGTCCGCGCGTTGCTTGCGAGCGGCCCGATTCTCCCCGCAGACCAACACCACTCATTGCAAATCGCCCAGCAAAGACACCTCCCCGCCCTCATCGCAGCCCTCCGCCCTGTCCCCTAACCTCCCCAGGCGGCATTCCTTTACCCACTTTTGAAAACTGAAAAAGCAGATCCCTTAAATTTTTCTTTATTCTTATTTAAAAATTTTCTAGGATGCTGGCTCATTTTTAGAGGGCCAGATGTGGTACATAGCGATTTTTCTTTCCTTATGCTGCTCGATTTACTCAGATGAATGGAGTACTGCAGTTACCGAAAACGATCCTTCTAGTCTGGTGGAGGGAGTCAGCGTCATCACCGGAGACCTATATACCTACGACGAAGATTACGTGGTCCAGGGAGCTGAGCC
>DATIIR010000154.1:0-2436 GCA_035479435.1 Chlamydiales bacterium | reverse complement strand
TAACTTGACAAGGTAATCTGATTTGGATAACATGAGGGTACGGTGCGTTAGGCTGGAGGAAAGCATGCTCAATCCAATTCAGATCGAAGAAGCTTACAAGGGGTTTATGACCAATCTAACCGATTGTGTTCATGATGGGATCACTCAAATTGATCTGAAATTCCTCCACGACGAGAGTCTGTTAAGCGTCTTACAGGAAGATAAAGGGGACACCGACGATCTCACACAATACTTTCACGTGATCGAAAGCGTGGAAAAAGTGACTCTGTTCAATGAGCAGTTCATCGTTTGGATCATTCCCAAAATGGACGGCGAACAGCCACTGACCTATGTTCTCATCGCTCTCAATCATCCAGAAACTGCGCACCTCGAGGTCGTCTTCGCCACACGCGGAGTCTATAACACGCCCCGCTATGTGCTCAAAGTGCTGCAACACTTCCTTGTGGACATGCTGGAGATCGAAGAGACTCTTACGCTTTATGAGAAGAGCGAGTGAATCTCTTCACGAGGACGAGTACGTTTTTGTCCCGCTCTCTTCTGTAGCGCACTTCATCCATATTGTGGTGAATGAAATGGAGGCCGAGGCCTCCTACTTCTCTCTGCTCAAGACTCGCGGTTCGGTCTAGGTCTTTCCTTTTCTTCGTGGGGTCAAAGGGCGGTCCATAGTCCTTAAAGGCGATTTCCACATGGCTTTGGGGATGAAATTTCAGCTCGATCTCGATTTTTTCAGGTTGATGTTGATAGGCGTGCTGGATGATGTTGACGATGGCCTCTTCAGATGCCAATTCCACTTTGCGAATGGTGGGAGCATCGAGATCCCCCAGCCGCTCCCGAATCCAAAGCAGCATCGCGTGCAAAAGGTCGATTTTTGCGAGGAATACAGTGTTGGCTTCCATGGCGTAAGGTTACCAAGCGGAAGAGATGGCGTCGACGATTTTTTGCGCCAGGTGGCGGTGGAGCGGTTTTGCAGCTGCTTCTTGGGCCGATTCGTTCGACTCGAGCTGGCCGAGAGAGAAGGGCAACACGGTAACAAGCGTCCCCGCAGGATCAATGAAGGTGAGGTCTTGGGCCGAGTCCCCGTCGACATAGTCATAGACGGCACTGGCTTCGATTTTATAGGGCCCTGAGGCAATTTCATCGGTAGAGCCTTTGAAAAGCGTCGCCTCAATCGTCATCCCTTTGCGCCCTTCAGAGGCGAGGAGGTTCCTCATTTTTTTATGATCGACCTTCTGAGGATCGCGCCGATAACCGACGTTCTCATTGCTAGAGGCCAAAATCGAGATTTGCAGCCGGTAATCGCCGCCAGAGTGGAGGACATCGGCGAGCCCCGAACTGCTCAACGCGCCGATGACTTCAGCGGTTAGCAGACCCTCTTCATCGCCAATGACATAGGGAACAGTCACCGTGGGCCGCCCCCCTTCCGGGTAATCGGGCTGCCAACGGTATCCACAGGAAGTCAAAAGGCTAAGACTTATTAGAGCCTTGAAGAGTCTCAAGTTTATCACGCGATGCAGTGGCGGCTTCCGTAGTTGGATATTTTGCGATCACTTTATGGTAGTAAATGAGGGAAGCTGGAATTTTTTTCGTCTTCTCGAAAAATTGACCCGTCTCAAAGAGGTTTTGAGCGAAGAGCTCTTGCATCTCTGAGTAGATCTTTTCCGCTTCAGCCACTCGGGGCTCCCGAGGGAAAGCGAGGCGGAACTTGCGCAAGTTGACTTCGGCGATATCGAGCAGATCTGGATCGAGACTTTGCGCCTGGCACTGAACCAAAAAGACTTTGTTCTTCTCGAGATAGGCTTGAGCTGCCAAATCGTGTTTGGGGAAACGGCGGATCAGAAGATCGAGCGTCTCGACACTCGGCTTATAATCTTCCATGTAAACCTGAATGCGCGACTTGCTCAAGAGCGATCTGGCGGCAAATTCAGAGTGGGGAAGAGCGGCGATCACTTCATCAAAAATGGGGAGAGCATCTTCTTCAGCAGAGACCCAAGCGGGCATTTTCGTCGAGCCAAAGAGCCGTTTTTTGGTGCCGGTTGCAAATCTCTCGGCGATATTGAACTTGTATTCGATCGCCTCTTCGAAGTGCTTCGGCGAAGTGACATGATTCAGATAGGCGGTGAAGCAATCGTTCGCATATTCGAATTGGTTCAAATTGAAATAGGCCTCACCCATAACGTAGGAGAGTTCTTGCGCAAACGGGGAGGTGGGGAAGTTGTAGGAGATCACGCCGGCGTAATCGATGACCGTCCACCACTGACCAGCGGCGATTGCCTGCTGCAACGCGCTGTTGTACTCCTGGACCGAAGGGCCCGTGTTCTCCCATGTCAACTCCGACTCTTCAAGAGCCAAAAGAGGCATTGCCAAAACCAAAAATGGAATCAATTTCTTTCTCATAAGGCACTAGATTAGGGGAAAGGGGACGATTCTGTCAACGAG
>DATIIR010000153.1:0-12908 GCA_035479435.1 Chlamydiales bacterium | reverse complement strand
CCATTGAATTTTTATAGAACACACAAGAGCCCACTTTGCGAAAAATATATTTTTCCGCTAAGACCTCCTTTCTATCAAAACGACCTAGTTTAACGCCAGCCAGCAGATTGTCTCTAATAATTCTCTGAGTTCACCTTGTTTTGAGTCACTAGACCTGACCACTGGAAAGCTTTCCAATGAATAAACAGAGTTCCTAGAGCTACAGCAGCTCCCGCATAACATCCGACCAATAAGATCGGCCCTTTAGTGACTGAAGTAACTGAAGCGACCAATCCAACAACGAGCAACGTAGCAGAAAACCCCAGAGTCGCAGTTGCAACAATGGCTCCAGCTACAGCTATAACAGCCAAAACGCATTTTGCCACCTTTGAGGCCGTTGCTTGGTTCTCCCTCAGAGCTCTAGCGCCTGATAGAGCGGCCCCCTCCAACAAAATGCCCGCACCTGCTGACAGAGCCAACACCTTGACAACCATTTCTCCTATTGCGCCAGCAGCCATCGCTCCTGTACCATCCATGAATACCACCCCTTTCGTTCAGACGGACATTATAATTCACATGGCCCTAATTATCCACATTTACTATAATACGATTAAAAGAACATTTTTAATGAAACGTTTATTTTTAATTTGTATTACAATGTGCGGTTGTAGTCATTATTACGCCAAGGATCAGAAGATTCAGAGTAATCAGACATTTTGGCCCTGGGAAAAGGGTCGCATTCACTATATAGAAAGAGGAGAAGGGCCGCACCATGTGGTCCTTCTACACGGATTTGGGGCCAACACATTTACTTGGAAAAACCAGATCGATCTCCTCTCTCAAGAGGGCTTTCACGTTTGGGCTATCGATTTTTTAGGGTTTGGCTTTAGCGATAAGCCGTCCGCGATGGAGTACTCGGTTGAGCTATATCGGCAACAGGTCGAGGACTTTCTTGAGGCAAAAGGCATTCAAAAAACCCATGTGATAGCCAATTCAATGGGGGGTACTGTTGCCCTTGCCCTTGCCGAAAATAGCCCTAAAAAAATCTCTTCCCTGGTTTTGATCGATCCTCTAGCCTACCCGGTCAAAATGCCGTTCTTCTACTCTTTGGGCAAAATGTTTGGCAAATGGATGATCCCCTTCTTTAGTCGCAATCTGGTCCACCAAACAATGAAAAAAATCTATTATGACCCTGAAAAAATCACAGAAGACCAGATTGATGCCTATTGGCGCCCCCTGCAAATGGAGGGAGGAAGGGAAGTGACAATCAGTATCTTGCACTCCTTTGACCTAGACACCTTGCAACAACTGCGCCCCTCCTACGCCAAGATGAAAATGCCAATTTTGCTCGTTTGGGGTGAGCAGGACAAGTGGATCCCTCTATCTCATCTCGCCTCCCTTTCAGCAGATTTCCCCCATGCGGAACAGGTGACCATTCCTTTTTGTGGGCATGCGCCGCAGGAAGAAAAGCCAGACGAAGTGAATCCCCAGATCACCCAATTTCTAAAAGACAGGCAAATTCGCAAGCATTAGAATTGGCAGGAATTTTCAAATTCCTATAAAATCCGTCCCATGTGGGTTTTCCTTTTTCTTACCTTTATTTTTTGTCTCCATTCAGAGCAAGAAGAGCTTCATCTTCGCAATATTCGACAGGTCACATTTCCCTCGATGGGTTTTGAAAAGGCGGGCGAATCCTACTTTTCTCCAGACGGCCAATCGATTATTTTCCAGGCGGTTCCTAAAGGAGAGACATCGTATCAAATCTACACAATGGATCTCAGCTCCAACATTCCCATAAGAGTTAGCACCGGCAAGGGAAAATGTACGTGCGGATTCTATAGACCCGACGGGGCGAAAATCCTCTTCGCATCGAGCCACGAAGGCCCTCCGACAGATCTCGAAAAACCAACGGACCGATACAGTTGGGAATTGACCCCTTACATGAATATCTACGAAGCGAATCTAGATGGATCTTCTCTCAAACCAATCACATCGGGTCTCGCCTACCATGCAGAATGTGGCTACTCCCCCGACGGCCAACAGATCGTCTATGCAAGCAATGAAAGCGGGAGCATGAACCTCTACATTTGCAACGCCGACGGAACAAACCCACACCCCATAACCAGGACCCCCCATTGCTATAACGGAGGCCCCTTCTTCTCCCCAAAAGGCGATTGGATCGTCTTCCGAGCAGACAGACAAGAAAAAGATATTTTGCAGCTCTACCTAATCCGCCCCGATGGCTCTGACGAGCGGCAATTGACATCGGACCCACACGTGAATTGGGCCCCCTTCTGGCATCCAAATAATAGACTCATCGCCTACACGACATCCAGGCATGGTCACCACGCCTATCAGATCTATCTACTGGACATCGAGACGAATCGCGAGTACCGCCTGACCTATAGCCACACGTTCGAAGGGCTGCCCAGCTTCAGCGCCGATGGCACACAAATCACATGGACCTCCAAACGGGGAGACAACACCCCCCAAGTCTTCATCGCCGACTTCAAATGTTCTGATTGGTGTCGACCATAAAGTTGCTGTTGTTGCCAAGCGTCATATAGGGAGATTGTTTGATTTTCCGCTTGCCAAAGGAATAGGTGAGCCCCAGACTGAGGTTCGATGCATAATTGGAAGCAGGCGTAATGCCCGAACCGCCAACCGGCCCCATGTAGGCGCCGTGCCCTTCGATGCTGAGACAATGCGTCATCGGGACTGAGAACTGGAGGCCAAAAATGTAGTTGCCAGGCCGACCCGACGTATAGAGAAGCCCTCGCCGGTAGGGCGTTCCCGCCCAAAGCATGGTGTATCCATGGTTTTTGAAATAGTGGCACCAGAATAGATTCACCTGGCTAATTCCCCGAAATTGGAGCGGTATCTCCTGAGACTCCTGATGCGATGTCTGAATCCCATAGGCCGCCCAAAGTCCCACTTCGTTCCCCCCTTGGATCAAATAGCCGAGCTGCCCCCGGATCTGATCAAAGAATGGATTCACCGCGAAAACGCCAAAGTTCTTGTTCAACATCCAATCATAGGCAACGCCCGCATTGAGACCTGTGCAGGAAATCTCTCGCGAAAAGGCAACGGTGATAAACCCCTGCTGCTGAAAAGAACTCGCGTTGGAGAACGGGGCAAATGCCCTACCCGCCCAATCGTAAAGTCCGTAGCTACCCGCAAGTTGCGCTGTGAGGCAATAGGGAAAAAACGCCTTGCAATTAGCCGCCGCAAAGCCCCCCCAATTGCCGTTCCAACTCCCCTCGGGAAGACTCCGGAAATCGTCGAGCGCTAAGGTGAGATCCACTTCCACAGGACAACGAGAGGTGTAAAACGAAGGGAGAGCTGTGCACGGAAGGCACACCAGCGAGAAAATCCAAAAGAAAGAGGCGCGAATCCACACAAGCATGAAAGAAATTGTAGCACAATAACTCTTTTTTTGTAAGAATCCTTTACCAATCATAGGGGAAATATGTTGAAAGCGCTCTTGTGTTTCGCTGCGATAGCAGGCCTGTATGGGCAAAATCAAACTTCGTATGTGACCTATCCCCTCTCTGAGGATTCGCTCCCCTTTCGGATTTCGATTGAACAAACGTCGTTTACTTTTCCGATTGGACTGCAGGCCTATGTATCGGGTCTCGTCGGGGAAGAGTGGGTCCTATTGGGAGGCAGAACCTATGGGTTGCACGGCTTTGAGGGAGATACTTTTCCCGTCGCATCCCAAAACACCTCTGTTTTTGTTTTCAATCTCTCGACAGGAAACATCCTTTCGAGATCCCTCGCCGACCCGAGTTCCCAATTGACCCAGGCACAGATCGATCAGCTCTCGGTGACCAACGCGCTGTTTTTCCAGGGAGATGGATCCAATACGCTCTACATGGTTGGAGGTTATGGGAATAATTCTGCAACGGGACAGCTCGAAACCAAATCGGTGCTCACGGCCATTGATTTACCCAGCCTCATCAACTGGGTCAAACGGGCTCCAAAGGCCAAAAGTGCTGCCAAGTGCATCCGCCAGACCTCCAATCCCCTCTTACAAGTGACAGGCGGCGTCATGTGGCAAATCAATCCCCACAAGCCAGCGCTTCTCGGCTTCGGACAGAATTTTGCCGGTTTCTACAACGTAAATTCGAACGGCAACTACACCTGTCAGGTGGGCTCCTTCCAAGTGATCGATACTGGGAAAAATCTCCTGGTCTACCCTTACCCTCAGCCTGGCCCAACCCCCATTTACAGACGGAGGGATTTGAATATCGTTCCGGCTCTCAAACAAGTGGGCAATTCTCTGCAGCAATATTTGGTAGCCTTTGGCGGAGTCTTTACGCCTGGAGAGAATAACGGAGCTTGGACCATTCCCATTGAGATCGGAGCCGATGGCTCGACGAAGTCGTTGGACACCAGTAACCCCAATACCTTTGCCCAGGGGATGAATAACTACCAATGCCCCACTTTGGGCCTCTACTCCGCCAAGACAGGCGATATGTACACCCTCTTTTTCGGTGGAATCAGCGGTCTCTATTCTCTCAATGGAGGGTTGTATGCTGAAGGGGGATCGTTCTGCGTAGACCCAAACCTAGGTTTTACGAACGATGTGACGACCATTCGGATTGATTCGTCGGGCAACTATCAGCAGTACTTCATGAGCGCGACATATCCCTCTATTGCAACCACTTTCGGTTCCTGTGCCGATCCCACATTCCCCACTCAATGTAACCCCATGACCCCAGAGCGCTCAGCCGTGCTTCTTTTCGGCGCGTCGGCCCAATTTCTCGCCGTTCCCAACCTGCCCTACTACCCCAACTCCGTGCTCGCTTTGGACAAGCTGGGATCATCCCCCGTACTCCTCGGCTATATCGTCGGAGGAATCATGAGTTCCGCTCCCGAAACCTGCAGTGAAATAGGGAACGTCGACACGCTACCCTCCACCTACGTTTTTTCTGTGACCTTAATACCCACCCAATAAATTCATCGGTGTTGTTGCATAAATCGGTTTGTGCATAAAGCATTAAAATTTAACCACCGAGAACACCGAGATACACCGAGGCGGGGCGCCTTTTTCATAATTTCTCGGTGCTCTCGGTGTCCTCGGTGGTTGTCAATCGGATTTCCAGCTTTTGTCCACGCTTTACGGGCGTCCAGAAAGGTAATTTTTTAACGAATTTGCGCCTCCCATCAGGAAAGACCTCTATCAAGCTTCCATTTTCACTGACAAGCACACTGCTGCCTGATGCAAGAGCCGCCCAATAGGCCTGTTTGAATGCAACCTCAGCCAGTTCCGGAATATGCTGCTCCAAATAGTCGATAGCCTTTTCACTTAAGCTCATAACCCACCTCTCCTCCGTTCATCAAAGAATACATTCTAAAAGATTTTCACTGTTTTTTCACCCACTTTCGAATTGTTCCGCTCAAATGGTAACCGTGTCAGTGATCGTATTTGTTCCTTGACAGGCATGAAAAAGATCGAACTTCTTAGGAAGATCCCCATTTTTTTGCCTCGTGCTTGAGGATGAGACCTTCCAGAACGGCCTTAGCAACTTTCTTCTCTTCAGCATTGAATTGATTCATCTTTTCGAATTGAAGACGAAGATCGTCATGAGGGTCTCTTTCGTGCGCTTCGAAGATCAATGTATCGGCGCTTACACCAAGAGCTTTTGCTAAATTGCGGATGACATCCAGAGTGGGTTGGGATGCTCCAGCTTCGTAGCGCCTGACCTGAACCACGCTTATACCAATCTTATCAGCAAGAGCTTGCTGCGTTAAGTTCTTTTCCCTACGAAGAGCTGCTAGACGTTTTGGAAATTCCATATGCACAGAACTGAATGTTTGAAAGCAGCCCAGTATACCTCATCGATCAAACCCGTTGCTTGTAAAATATCTCATATGTTATCAACTGAATACCCCATGCGGTATTTTTGAGGATGAATGAAATCGATCAGTCTTATCCAAGCCATTGTTCTTCTAGAGAAAACGGAGCTCTTGAAGAAACCCGCTGGCCGTAGCAGCCGGAAGATCGACTACTTCGAGCCGACGAGGAAGAATATGCGGAGAGCTAACACGCTGGTTGGGCAGATCTTAGGAAGAGACCTCGGCAGGTTGCCCTTGCAAGCCAAGGTGCTGCTATTATTGATTGAGGAGATGGTGGAGAAGACTTTGGGCCAAGGGAAACGATCTGAGCATCAGTTTAGTTGGGAAAGCATTCAGGAATACACGGGTTGGGACAAGAGAAGGCTGAAAGTACATACAGAGATACTGAAAAAGCTGAAATTTCTTGCCTCTGATGGAGAAAAACTCTCTCTTCTATATAAAGGCAGGCCCGTAATTAATTTTCAGCGTGTTAGCGAAAATTTCCCCAAAAATGTATAAATATTTTTTTAAATAGACTTAATGCCGAACTTTTATTAATATATATGAATTAACTTTTTGGAATTAGATATGAAATTAACAAATCGATGGATTGCGACACTTTTACCGCTTCTTTTGGTATCGTGTTCAACAAGTTACCAATCGGCTGGATTCTTTGGCGGTGGGTATTCTGAAATCATCACAGCCAACGATTCGTTCTTGGTCACCTTCAAAGGCAACGGCTATACATCGCAGGAAAAGGTGATAAAATACGCCCTCATGCGCGCATCGGAGCTGACATTGCAAAATGGGTATAAATACTTTGCCGTAGTCTCCTCAATGGATCAGACGCGGGTCACCGAATATTCAAATACAAGCAAAAATGTCTCCGGGTCAGCAAGTACATATGAAAGTTCCCGTTCGAGCAGCAGCTATCTAAACGGGTATGGTTCTTCCTCCACCTATTCAGGAACGATCCAGAGACCGGGCCTAACACTGAAGATCAAGTGTTATCACACAGAACCTTCGGACACCGAAGTGATCAACGCCGAGTACTACTTAGCCAAAAACAATATTTAGAGATCCTATCGTCCCGCCCTTTCGTTCTGGGAAACCCTTAATGCGTACGACTTGCGCAAATTTTAGATATAGATTTTTTTTCATTGGGCAGATACCATGGGTCCCTAGCTGATGGGTGTGGTATGCAAAGTTCCAAATTAGATAGCTCCCTTCTTCTCTATCAGACCGAGGATGGCCAGACGCGCATAGAAGTAAAACTCCTCGACGAAACCGTTTGGCTAACCCAACCACAGATCAGTGAACTGTTTAATAAAGACAGACGAACCATTTCTGAACACATACATAACATATTTGCCGAGAAAGAGTTAGACGAAAATTCAGTTTGCCGGAAATTCCGGACAACTGCTTCAGATGGAAAACAATATCAGGTCGCTCACTACAATCTAAAGGAGTGATTTAGAAGTAGATGAACAAGAGAGAAATCGCAGCTGTTTTGGAGGAGATCGCCACCCTTCTTGAACTGAAAGGGGAAAACCCTTTTCGGATCCGCGCGTATCGCAATGGCGCCCGCGCGCTCCTCAACATCGACGAAGATCTCGCCGATCTCATCAAGGCAGAAAAACTCACCGAATACGAGGGGATCGGCGACCACCTCGCACAAAAAATCACAGAGCTCTACGAAACAGGGCACCTCCCCGAGTACGAAAAACTCAGAAAAAAGACCCCTCCCGGCCTGCTCCAACTCATGCAAGTGCAGGGACTCGGCCCCAAAAAGGTAAAAGTCCTCTATCAAAAACTAAAAATTCATAACCTCGCCGACCTCAAGAAAGCCGCAGAGGCGGGCAAAATCGCCAAACTGAGCGGTTTTGGCGCGAAGACCGAAAAGAACATCCTCCACTCGCTGGAACACCGCGAAAGCTACCAAAAACGACATCTCTGGTGGGAAGCAGAACAGATTGCGACCCCCATCCTGGAAAAACTCAAAAAGATCAAAGGCGTTAAAGAGGCCGAAATCTGCGGCAGCCTACGCCGTAAACTCGAAACGATCGGCGATTTGGATTTTCTCGTCGCAACTGACAACCCAAAGCCCGCGATGGAGTGGTTTATCTCGCAGGCATCCCACGTCATCGCCCAAGGCGAAACAAAATCGAGCATCCGCCTCTCCAACGGCATGCAAGCCGATCTGCGCATCGTCTCGCCCAGTCAATACATCTACGCTCTTGTCTATTTCACCGGATCGAAAGATCACAACATCAAAATCAGAGTCCGATCGCTGAAAAAGGGGTGGTCGCTCAGCGAATATGGCTTCGAATCAGAAAAAAAGATGGCCATGCCCAAAATCAAGGACGAAGAGGGGCTCTACAAAGCGATCGGCCTCTCCTACATCCCCCCAGAAATCAGAGAAAATCTCGGTGAAATTGAAGCCGCCGAAAAAAAGAGCATTCCCCATCTCATTGAACCTCAAGATATCCGAGGCACTTTTCACAATCACACCACCGCCTCAGACGGCCGCAACACGCTCAAGGAGATGGTTGCCGCTGCTCAAAAACTCGGATGGGAATACATCGGTATCTCCGACCACTCGAAATCGAGTTTTCAGGCAAACGGCCTGAGCGCCGAGCGCCTCCTCGAGCAAATTGAAACCATCCGCAAGCTCAACGCCTCAAAAGAATTCAAAATCCACATCTTCGCCGGCCTCGAGTGCGACATCCTCGCCGACGGCACGCTCGATTTTCCCGCTAAGATTCTCAGCAAACTCGACTACGTCATCGCCTCTGTCCACTCCTCGCTCACGCAAGATGAGAAGACGATGACTAAACGGATCATCAAGGCGCTTGAGAATCCCTACACCACCATGCTCGGCCACCCCACCGGCCGCCTCCTCCTCAAGCGCGAGCCCTACGCAGTCAACCTCTCGAAAGTGATCGACGCGGCCATTGCGAACAAAAAGATCATTGAATTGAACGGAAACCCGATGCGCCTCGATCTCGACTGGCGCCTTTGGCACGCAGCCTCCAAGAAGGGGCTCCGCTGCTGCGTCAACACCGACGCCCACGCAGTGGACCAACATGCCTTTTATCTCGCCGGAGTCAACATCGCGCGCAAGGGGTGGCTCACGAAAAATGAGGTGATCAACACCTTGCCGCTCGACAAAGTGATCCGCAGTTTAAAATGAGGGCGATCACCCCTACCGCCCGAGGATTTGGCGACTACGCATTACCCCCCGCCAAGACCTTTACCCAAATGCAGTGCTCTGCGAAGGTGCGGAAGGTTTTCTTCACGCTTTTATTCGCCTCGCTAGCCACCCTCTCCTTCGCCCTCATCCCCGTTTCCATGCCGATCGCCCTCCTTGGAGCCGCCATCTTTTCCTATCACACGGTCAAATCGCTCGTCGCCACCGTGGCTCTCTATTATCGGGCGCCACCCACGCCATTTCCCAACCCGCCCCATCTGCCCCAGCTTGGTGCCCTTGCGCCCTGCAGCGGTTTCGTCACGCAGAACGGAGTGGAATCGCACGAGTGGAAATTGCATCTGATCCGTTCCGCCAAGAACACCCTCTTCATCTCCGGCTGCTATTGTGGCGGGCGCGCATTCGACGAAACGCTCGATCTCATTCGGGAGCGGATGCGCCTCTTGCCCACCCTCTCCACCGCCATTCTCTCTTCCAACATCTTCATCTCTCCTGAAAATAGGCGGCGAATCGAACAATTGACCAGAGAATTTAACGGCCGCTTTCGGTGTGTCATCTCCCCTGAAGTATTTCCCTATGTTTCGCCCACCACCGACCGCCTCTCGCTCTCCACGAATCACACAAAAGCGCTCGTCATTGACCATGGCGCCGCCTTCCTTGTCGGCGGATCGGGCCTCGTCAGCGCCTGGTCCCAGCAAAAGGGAGAGACTCTCCCAAAACAGCTTGAACAGCACGGCTTTCTCTACGACTCGCTCATGCAGATCAGAGCCTACCGCGACCTAGACTTTGTCTTCCAATCGCCCGATCGCAATGGAATTGGAGCTCTTCTCCACACCGAGATGTCCAAACTCTTCAACCGCTTTAGTCCCCAACCCCTTCCCATCTCCTATCCCATCCCCGTCCCACCTCTCGCCCTTCCTCGAGCCCTTCCCAATCTCAACGCCGCACTCTACGTCAGTGGTCCCGAGCAGCCCTCATCGCTTTTTCTCAACAACCTCGTCGCCAAGGTGAGGCAAGCGACCCGCACCATCTTCATTGGCCACCTCTATTTCCATCCCCCTAAAAAGCTCCTTCAGGCCCTGATCGACGCATCGAACCGCGGCGTCAGAATCACCCTGATCATCAACAGAAACGGCCACCGCTCACCAGCGAGCCACTCCACCTTCGCGGAACTCTCCCGCTTCTATGCAAAAGCGCTCTACGAAGGAAAGGTAAAGCCTCATATTGAGCTCTATGAATATGACGTTCCCCACACCACCTATCACAAGAAGGCGATCGTGATCGATCAGACGACGAGTTTTATCGGCAGCTCAAATCTCGGTTACAAGAGCCTCTCCTCAGTTGATTACGAGGTCAATTGCCAAATCGAATCCCCCGCCTTTGCCGCTTCTCTCACGCAATCTCTTGAAGCCGACAAACGCTTTTGCAGGGCCAACTCCACCCCCCACATCACCCTCAAAACCCGCCTCCTCTCCTTCTTCCAATCCTTTCTCACCCCTTTTCAGTAGAGAACCGAGAGATCACGAATTTTCATTAAAAACGAAGACGACCTCTAGAATCATGACTATCACGCCCAAGGCGAAGAGGGCGGAAAGCATTCCCTTGTTGCCGCCGAGCTGCTCGTGGCCGCCCAATTGTCGCTGGTATCTACCCACCCAGACCATCGCGACGGGGAGCAGACCGTTGAGAAAGGCCTCCCCAAAACCGCCGGCAAAGCCAATGGCTGTGACGAAGATGGCTGGATCGAGGGCAGAGAAGAGAAACGGTGGAATGAAGACGAGAAAACAGAGGATCAGCCGCGTCGCCGTCCGGTTTGCGTTGACTTGGAACCCGTCGGCGAGGAAGTCGACCATCGAGAAGGCGACGCCGAGCATCGAGGTGATGATGGCAAAGAAGGCGAAGAACTGCCCCAGGTTCATGACCCAGGGAGAACCCACGAGTGTTTGGAGGGCAGCTGTCGCGGGCCGGCCGAGGGCGAGCGCCTCATCGATGGCGGGGCCAGGAACAACGCCGATGATCAGCCACTGCCAGAGCAGGTAGATCACGAGAGGAATAAATGTGCCCCAAAAAATCGAGCGGCGCAGCACGCGCACATTCCGATCAAAGTAGGTTGTCAATGAGGGGATGATGTTGTGGTAACCAAAGGCGCTGAAGAGAATGGGAGCGGCAAAGATCACCTTGGACCAATCCTGCGTGACGAAGCGCTCCGCAGAGATCTGAGGGATACCCACGCCCACTAGAGCGATGTAGGAGAGGATCATCGCCGCCATCAAGATGTAGTTGATCCGATCGACAGCTTTCAGGCCAAAGGCCACAATCGCACCAAAAATCAGGCCAAAGAGCAAATAGGCGCCTAGAGACAGGTCGACGCCCAAAAAAGAGGAGAAAATGGGCGTTCCAGCGGCGTAGTAGGCCACCATGAGGCAGTAGTAGAGAAAGAGAAAGGTAGCCCCGGCAATCAGCTTGCCGCTCCGGCCCAGAAATCTGCGCGACATCGAGAGGACATTGGCCCCCTGGTGCATCCAAAGCGTTGCCTCGAGATACAAAAGCCCAGTCGCCAGCATAAATAGCCAGACGGCAACGGTGATCCCCATGGCGGGGAGAAACCCGGCCCTGGCAGTGATGAGGGGGATCCCAAGCATCCCGGCGCCGGTGGCAGTACCGGCGATCAACAACGTACCGCTTAAAGTTTTATTGAACATAGCCATACTGGGGACTTATGATAGTCCATATGGCTCTAATAGTGCAAATCAAAGTGACGCCCAATTCCTCTAAGAACGAGATCCTCGGCTACAAGGAGGGCGTTCTCTGCATCCGCATCCGCGGCGTCCCCGAAAAGGGGCGAGTGAATGAGGAGCTCATCGCCTTCTTAGCCAAGGAGCTCCACATCGCCAAATCGCAGATTGCGATTCTCAGCGGCCACACCTCGCGCCTCAAGCGCCTCCAAATCGACGGAAACCCATGCCTCAAGGCGATAAACGACCTAAGTAACTAACAATTAACCACATAAGAATAAGCCGCAGTGGTTCAAATCCCATTTGTTACATTGTCTCATTGTTGCATTGACATATTGTGCACACTGTGCTAAGATTGAGGTTTGAAACGAGGGAGTCTTATGAGCTTAAGAAAGGGTATCCAGAAGCACGAAAACGAGATCCGATTAACCTTGGATACAAGGAAGCGGATTAGCTTGGCTAAGCTGTTGCCCGATTACGAAGTCTCGTCATTTAGGGCCTACATGGACGGCGACAAGATCGTACTCGAGCCCATGGCAGAAATTCCAGCCCATGAGCTTTGGCTATACAAAAATCCTAAAGCTTTAAGGATTGTCGAAGAGGGCTTACAGCAATCGAAAGAGGGGAAAGTCCGCAGCAGAGGCTCATTTGCCAAATACGTCGACAGCGATGTTTAAGCTAGTTTTTACAGAAAAATCAGATTCTCCATTGACACTGCTGGAAAGTGCAAAAAATAAAAAGGCAGTCCTTAAGGCTGTGCGAAAAACTTTAGGATTGATGGAAACGAATTTAAGACATCCATCCTTACAAACTCACGCATATAGTGATTTAGAGGGAGCTCATGGAGAAAAAGTCTTTGAATCCTATGCTCAGAATCAAACTCCTGGTGCTTATCGTATTTTCTGGCACTATGGTCCTCAAAAAAATCAAATAACGATTGTTGCGATCATCCCACATCCATAGATGAGATGATCTTGGCGCCTTTGGCGCGCATCTTCTCGATCGCCCGCTCCTCGTCGCCCGGCTTGAGATTGATGGCGCGGCACGCATCTCTAATCACCCAAACATTGAATCCCAGCTCCAACGCATCGAGCACTGAATAGAGCACGCAATAGTCAGTGGCGAGGCCCACAAAATAGAGGTCC
>DATIIR010000152.1:0-9942 GCA_035479435.1 Chlamydiales bacterium | reverse complement strand
TATCGCAGAGGCAGGGCAAGAACCGAGACGCAGAGACGCAGAGGAAAAATTTTGGAAATATCCCTCAAAACCTCTGGTTTAAATCCTGCTGAGGCCCACGAGTTATGCAACGGTCTCATCGTTTTCATCATTGATCTTGGTATGAAAGAGAATTGCTCTCGGTGGATCGAGGTTATGCAACACACCATTTTAGAGGGGTTCCAATCGTAAGGTGATTTTAAGATTTTGTTGCCAACAATCCGTTACTCAGTTACAATCCATTAGAAAATTTTTAGGTCGTTCGGATGAAGCCGAAGAGGCCCGTTAGAGTGAAGCAGTTTCAGTACGATGGGTTTGGGTTTCCTCTTATTTTGCTGGATGTTCCCATGAGAAATTGTAGAGGGGTCGACATTCCCGATATTGACTACAACGTTCTTCAACGACTTGTCTTGGAAGATCTAAGTCATAAGTCTTCTCCCCTGACCGGCAATGAGATTCGATTTATCCGGCAATCTTTAGGAATGACTTTTACTGAGTTCGCTCGGCACTTTGGATTGACTCATGCAGCTGTGATCAAGTGGGAAAAGACGAAAAATAACTTTGCGAAGATTACTCCTTCCATGGAGCTTTACATCAGGCTATATATTCTCGATCACCTCAAGGTGAATAACAAGCAATTTAGGAGCAGCTTTGCAGCTTTTGATGGGAATGCTAAATTGAAGAAATTTGACAAAGCTGCCACTCCACCCACCAAGCCCTTGAAAATAGAATCCCGCAAACTCTGTGCTTAAACTAGGGCTTTTTGACGATTTTGCCGCCGGTAATGGGGCCTAGGACTTTGCAGCCAGGGTAGAGGACGATCTCGCCTTTGCCCGACTCAAAATGGACGGGTCCGTGAATGACGGAACCTTGCTTCAGCTCGAGGACTTGTTTCCCCTTAAACCCACTATCTTGCTGGACCGTGATTCCCTCGAGGTGGGAGGCGGTAAAGACGGCTTTCTGAGTGAGAATGGTGATCGATTGCTCAAAGGTGGAGCGGATGGTCTGAAGCGATCCCATGATGGTGCTGCTGTTTTTGACGATGGTGCCGGTGAGGTTGGCTTCGCCTGTGATGTCGAGGGTGCCGATGTGGGCGTTGAGCGTGATGAGGCTGCCGGTGACTTGGACGGCGTTGGCGACAGAGGTGCCGTTGAGGCGGACGAGGCCGGTGGTTTGCACCGAGTCGACGACTTCAGCGCCGTAGTTGCCAGAGTGGGGCTCGGCGGCAAAGAGAGTGGTGATGAGGCTGAAGGCAAGGGCTCGCAACTTCACTTAGGCTCCCTGGATGAGGGTGGGTATGCGCTTGGTGCGCGTGGGGGCTGGCTGCTGCGGCATCATCTCAAAGCGGAAGAGGTCGCGGGCAATCTCCTGGCGCAGACGGGTCGAGAAGGCTTCAAAAAGGGAGAACGACTCGTGCTTGAACTCGAGGAGCGGATCCTTCTGGCCGACAGTGCGCATGTGCACATCAGAGCGGAGATGATCGACGTGGAGGAGATGCTCCTGCCAGAGTTGGTCGATTTTGCGGACCATGAGGTTGCGGATGACTTCTTGAAGGACGTTTTGCGATTTCTCCGCTTCGTTGAGCTCGGGACGGAAAGAGGAGAGGAGCTGTCTCTGGAAGAAGAGCTTCTGCTGGAAGCCGGAGACTACTTTATCGAGGATCTCCTTCTCAGTGTCGGTCTCTTCAAAGGTGACGGGGAATTGAAGGGCGAGCGCTTGGGCCGATTTGTCGGGATTGTCAGATTGGATCTGGCGGGCGACAGTTTCCAGGAGCTCTTCGGCGATCTGGATGGGTTGCTCGGCAAAGAGAAGGTCGTTGCGGAAGGCGTAAACCTCTTGTCTTTGCTTGTTCATCACGTCGTCGTACTCAAGGGTGTGTTTGCGGATGGTGTAATTGCGCTGCTCGACCCGCTTCTGGGCCGTTTCAATCGATTTGTTGAGCACCTTGGCAGAGATGGGTTCCCCTTCAGGTGGACGGAAGCGCTGGAGAAGGGCGGTCATGCGGGGCGATGCAAAGAGGCGCATGAGCGAGTCTTCAAAGGAGACGAAGAACTTGGAGGAGCCGGGATCGCCAAGACGGCCTGAGCGTCCGCGGAGCTGTCTGTCGATGCGGCGCGATTGGTGGCGGGTAGTGCCAATGACGTGGAGGCCTCCTACGTCGCGAACGCCCTCTTTGAGCTTAATGTCGGTGCCGCGGCCCGCCATGTTGGTGGCGAGAGTGATGGAGCCAATTTTGCCGGCGTCGGCGATGATCTCCGCTTCGTGGGCGTGGTTTTTGGCGTTGAGGATGGTGTGCTCGAGCTTGTTTTGCTTGAGAATGCGGGAGAGTTTCTCAGAGACTTCGACGGACTCGGTGCCGATCAGGATGGGGCGCCCTTTGCCGTGGATCTCTTTGATCTCTTTGAGGATGGCGTTGTACTTTTCCCGCTCGGTCATGTAGATCTCATCGTCGGCGTCTTTGCGCTGGCAATTGCGATAGGTGGGAATCTCGAGCACTTGGAGTTTGTAGATCTCCTTGAACTCGTTGGCTTCGGTCATGGCGGTTCCCGTCATGCCGGCGAGTTTGTTGTACAAGCGGAAATAGTTCTGCAGCGTAATGGTAGCGTAGGTCTGCGTCTCGCCTTGGATGGCGACGTCCTCTTTCGCTTCAATCGCTTGGTGGAGACCGTCGGAAAAGCGGCGTCCAGGCTGGGGGCGGCCGGTGTTTTCGTCGATGATGATGATCTTCTGTTCTTGGACGATGTAGTCGATGTCCTTTTCCATGAGGAGATGGGCGCGGAGCATCTGGCGGAGATTGTGGGCTCTCTCTTTGCGCTTGGCGTCTTCCTCGCGAAGGCGGATCTTCGCCTGCATCTTCTCTTGCTCAGAGGTGTCGCTCTGATCGATGAGGCTGTATTCGTGGCCGAGGTCGAACATGACGAAGTCATCGGCGCCTACGCGCTCTTTAAACTCGCCCCAGTTCTTGATCCCTTTGTCGGTGAGCTCATATTCGTTGTTCCTCTCGTCGACGATCATGAAGAGATCGGAGAGCGTTTCAAACTTTTCCTCTTTGTTGGCTTCGCCAAAGAAGTAGGTCTCCCACTTGTCGATCTCGGCGCGCATGTCGGGGTTTTCTTTGAGTCGCTTCAAGATCTTGTTGCGAGGGGTGCCTTTGCCGACGAGCCAGAGCTTTTTGAAGATTTCGGAGGCTTCTTTCAGGTTTTTGCGGGGGGCTTCGGTCTCTTCGAGCAGGCCGAGGGATTCAAGGGAGCGGCGCGCTTCGGTGGCGAGGCGGTTGCAGTGGTCGCGCTGGATCCGCACCATGTGGGCGACGCCCTCTTTCAGCTCGTCGTACATCTGGCGGCTCTCGTTGACAGGGCCAGAGATGATGAGGGGCGTTCTCGCTTCGTCAATCAGGATCGAGTCGATCTCGTCGACCATCGCGAAATAGTGGCCGCGCTGCACCTGTTCATTCTTGTGGGTCGCCATCGAATTGTCGCGCAGGTAATCGAAGCCAAATTCAGAGGCGGTTCCATAGACGATGTCATGGGCATAGACCTCTTTGCGCTTGTAGGGAGGGACGTCGTTAGTGAGGGAAGCGACAGTGAGGCCGAGTCTGCGGAAAATCGAGCCGATCCATTCGCAGTCGCGCTTGGCGAGATAGTCGTTGACGGTGACGAGGTGAACCGGTTTGCCCGTGAGAGCGTGAAGGTAAAGCGGCATTGAAGCGGTGAGCGTTTTCCCTTCGCCCGTCTGCATTTCGGCAATAGAGCCGTGGAACATCGCGATGGCGCCTACGATCTGAACGTCGTAAGGAACCATGTCCCATTTCTGATCGTATCCAGAGACGTGGACGTCGGTGCCACAGAGTCTGCGGCAAACGTTTTTCACCGCGCCAAATGCCTCGGGAAGAAGCGACTCGAGCGGCTCGCCCTTAGCTAATCTTTCTTTGAATTCGGCCGTTTTGCGGATCAGTTCATCATCAGAAAGTTTTTGAAACTTCGCTTCCCACGCGTTGACTTGGGGGACGATTTGCCAATATTTCTTCAGAATACGCGACTGGTGCGTCCCGAAGATCTTTTTTATGAAGCCAAACATGCACGACCCTATTCAATTTGACAAAATTTTAATAGGAATCGCCTTTTCACACAAGGTTTAAATTTCCTAATTAAAATTTCAGATTAACTAGTTAATAAAAATTGTGTTGAAAAAATTTGTAGATAGCTTTACTATCGCCTGTCCATGGAAATAGAGTATATTGACCGGAAGAGCGGCCAAAAGTGCATTGAAAAAGTCTACGGGCATAAAGCCCTATCTCTCCTCTACGGCGACGGCTGTTTTAGGCGTCTTTTTTCCATCCTGTTCTTGCCTTTGCTGGCGCGCATTCCCTACTTTTCGAGGCTCTATGGCTATCTGCAAAAGCAGCCCGCGAGCGCCAAAAAAATCGCCCCCTTCATCCACGCGTATGGCATCGATGCGACCGAATTTGAGAGGAGAGATTTCGCCTCTTTCAACGACTTCTTCATTCGGAAATTAAAGCCTGAGCGGCGCCCGATTGCGGCGCAGGCCAATGTGTTGGCCATGCCTGCCGATGGGAGGTATTTGGTCTATCCGCAATTCGATCAATTTGCAGTGAAGGGGCAGAGGTTTTCTCTCACCGCATTTCTGCAGGGCGCGGCGGGGGCTTTTCAAGAAGGGGCGATGGCGATCGTCCGTCTTTGCCCAACCGATTACCATCGCTTCCATTTTCCCTGCGACGGAGTGGCTGGGCCCGCAAAGCTGATCAACGGCCCCCTTTTTTCGGTCAATCCGATGGCGCTGCGGAAGCGGATCGCCATTCTATCAGAAAATAAGCGGATGGTGACGGAGATTGAGACGGAGCGATTTGGGACGATTTTGTACGTGGAGATTGGAGCCACTTCGGTGGGCTCGATTCACCAGACGTATACGCCGGGCGTTGTGAAAAAGGGCGAAGAAAAAGGGTATTTTGAATTTGGCGGCTCTTGCATCGTCCTTCTGTTTGAGAAGGGGCGGATTGTGTTTGACGCCGATCTCGTCGCCAATTCCAAGAAGGGATTGGAGACGAGGGCTAATTTTGGAGAATCATTGGGGTGTGCACATGGCAGCTAGGGTAGAAAGAAAAAGTGTTCAGTGGGAAGTGGCGGAGCAGCCAAGAGGACGCGACCGGATCCGGGAGGATGGGATTCGCGTGCGGTCCCGCTCTGCAGTTGTCGTCCGCTTCCAGGAAGTTAAGCAAGCCCCATCCGACGATCCCTGTAAACTGATTGATGAGGCATATGGATTTTTGACGACCCCTTTGGTCCACTCCCATACGGATGCCGACTATACACGAAAGGTGAATGAGAAGATCGGGAAGATTAGCGAGTTCCGGGGGTGTTTGTACTCTCTCTATTGGGTCAAATCTAGAGACTCTGAACAGAAGAAGTTGGGAGAAGCATATCTTGAAAAGTTGCAAGTGGTTTGCAAAAAATTCCTCCGGAATTACAAAGCGATAGAGATGCCCCATCTTCCCGATCCCACCGAGAAAGAAGCGGTACAAATAGAATTCCAAACGCGGTATAAACACTCGTCCAATCTGAGGGATAGCAAAGTATGGCAATGCGTTGCGGATATCCTTGTTTTGGCTGAAGATTATGAGGCTCAAAAAGCCAACCCACCAAAGTCATTGGCGACGAGAGTGAGAAGGGCTGTATATAGCCCTTGAGATGGGGCTGGCGGCGAGGCTCATCAGAAGACTTGCGAGGAATGATTTCGAAACGCGGGGAAGATCTTGGGGCCAGAGGAGGACGATGAGGAAGACGAGGGCGATTCCTATGAACGCTCTGCCGAAGCCCTCCATGAGATTTTTGGGTGGCGGCAGAAAGAGGTGATTTTTTAGCGAACAGTAGGTGCCGAGGCCTGCGCCGAGAAGCGAGCCCATGATGTAGGTCAGGATGGGATTCTGTGCTAAGGCGATGATGGCAAGTGGGACGATCAGGCTGAGTAGTAGGCAGAAGGAAAGGCCTCTTTTGATGAGGAACTTTTCGAGTGGTTTTTGGACCACAATGAAGAGGAAGAGGAGGAGCCAGGCGATGACCCAGCCGCCGAGGATGTCGATCGGATAGTGGACGCCGAGGTAGAGGCGGGAATAGCTGATGAGGAGGGTGTAGGTGACTCCGACGATCCGTGCGGCCCTTGTGCGGCCGTAGTAGATGAGGAGGCCGCCGAGGAACATACAGAGTTGCGCTCCGCCGCTGGGAAACCCGCCTGAAGAGGGATGGAACAGGGCGATTTCGGGGAGGTCTTGGCTGGGCCTTGGCCAGCCGATCCAAACTTTCAGATAGGAATTGACAATCGTGTTGAGCGAAAACCAGTAGAAGATGCGCAGGCCCCACTGGTAGGAAAATCCGAGCCAGATCGCGGGAACGAGGACATAGAAAAAGTAGGGAGAATCGAAATACCCGAGAAAATCAAAAAACGGGTTGAGAAAATCGACGCGGTGACGCGCCAACGCGCTCATGAATTCAAGTTGCTGCTGATGCAGCGGCATATTAGACATAGCTTCCTGGAATTTAATCTATTGGTTTTTGGGAAACAATGAAATTTGGGAGCAGATGGGGCAGCTCTCTTTCTTGTGGCCTCGGGAGGGGCAATAGGTGCGGGAGAAGAGGATGATCTGGAGGTGGCGTTTGATCCAGGTGTCCTTGGGGAAGAGGCGCTTGAGGTCGCGCTCGGTTTGAACGACCGATTTGCCGTTGCTGAGGGACCAGCGGTGGGCAGAGCGGTGGATGTGGGTGTCGACGGGGAAGGCGGGCTCATGGAAGGCGTGTGCCATGACGACAGAGGCGGTTTTGTGGCCGACGCCGGGGAGCTTCTCCAGTGCTTCGAAAGAAGAGGGCACAAGACCCTTGTGGTGGGCGAGGAGATCTTGCGAGAGATTCCAGATGGCGCGCGATTTGGTGGGGGCGAGACCACAGGGGCGGATGATCGCCTCGATCTCTTTGGGCGTGAGGCGGATCATTTTTTTGGGTGTGTCTGCTGCGCAAAGAGGAGGGGTGTGACGAGATTGACACGCGCGTCGGTGCACTGGGCCGAGAGGAGGACGGCGATGAGAAGCGTGTAGGGGTCTTTGTGTTTGAGGGGAATTTCGGGGTGGGGAAAGAGCTCATCGAGGGTGGTGGCGATGAATTGGACGCGCTCTTTTTTATTCATTTTCCAAGGCAAAATTGGGAGAAGATAGCCGACAGGATGTCTTCCGTTACGTTGGTGCCGATAATGGCGGCGAGTTCATTGAGGGCTGCGCGCATGTCGGAGGCGACAAATTCGGCAGAGATCCCGCTTTTCAAGCCGGCGATCACAGCTTGGCACGATTGGATCGCATTTGTCAAAGCTTGATAGTGGCGCAGTTTCGTGATGAGGACCTCATCTTTGGGTGGGGCGCCTTGCTTCCAGATGAGGGCCTCGATGGCCTCTTTGAGCGCGTCGAGACCGAGGAGTTCTTTGGCAGAGATTTGGACCGAGGGGATGGATTCGGGAGGCGCGCCGAGGTCGATTTTGTTCCAGATGGCGACGGTTTTGTGGGCGGGCGCAGTGGCGAGAAGGTGGCGATCTTGGGGCGTAAGGGGGCGCGACGCGTCGAGGAGAAGGAGAATGACGTCGGCCTCTTGCATGGCGCTATGGGAGCGGCGGATCCCCTCTTTTTCGATCACTTCGTCGGTTTCGCGGATGCCGGCCGTGTCGATGAGCTTGAAGTGGAGTTGGCCGAGATGGAGGTCCTCTTCGAGGAGATCGCGGGTGGTGCCGGCGATCTCGGTGACGATGGCCCGATTTTTCCGGAGGAGCGCGTTCATGAGAGACGATTTGCCGACGTTGGGAGAGCCGACAAGGCAGAGAGAGAGGCCGTCGTGAAGGGCTTTGCCGTCGTGGAAGGTGGCTTGGAGTTTTTCCATGCGGAGGGAGATCGATTGGAGCCTATGGGCGATCTCATCCATGGCGGCGAATGCGAGGTCCTCTTCGGGAAAATCGACCCACGCCTCGAGAATGGCGGCGATGTCGGTGAGCTCTTTTTGAAAGGCGCCGATTTTGTCGGAGAGGGCGCCTTGGAGTTGCCTTTCGGCGTTTTCAAGGGCGAGTTCGCTTTTGGCGGCGATCAGCTCTTGGACCGCCTCAGCTTGCGCGAGATCGATTTTGCCATTGAGGTAAGCGCGGAGGGAGAATTCGCCGGGACGGGCGGGGCGGGCGCCTGCTTGGAAAATCCTCTCGAGGACGCGGCGGGTGATGAGCTGGCCGCCGTGGCAGGAGATCTCGAGAGAGTCCTCGCCGGTGTAGGAGTTGGGGCCTCTCATGAGGAGGAGGAGAACGCTATCGAGGGGCGTGCCGTCGGCCTTGAGGATATTCCCGTAGTGGGCGGTGTGGCTCTTAAACGCGTGGATGGGACGGGAAAAGATCGCCTCCCCAATGGCAAAGGCCTCGGGACCCGAGAGGCGGATCACGGCGATAGCTCCCTCGCCAGGTGCGGTCGCAACCGCTGCAATGGTATCTCTATTCATAGGGCAGATAAGATAGCACGGCCGCTATATCTTTTGAAGGGCGGCGGTGATGATTTTGCCGAGATCCTTCTCCTCTTTTTTCTCCTCTACGGCGGCGAGGACCGCTTTCTGGGCTTCGAGGGGGTTGTAGCCGAGGTGGAGAAGGGCGTTCATGGCGTCGCTGACGATCTCGTTTGCGTGGCTGAGGGCGATCGGTTGGGACTTTTTGCCCCCTTTGAACTTATCGCGCATTTCGATGACGAGCCGCTCGGCGGTCTTCTTGCCGATGCCGGGGATTTTGCTCAAGATGCGGACGTCGGCGGTGGAGATGGCTCTCTGGAATTGGCCGATCTCCATGTGGCCCACGATAGCGAGCCCCGTTTTGGGGCCGATGCCAGAAACGGTAATTAAAATTTCAAATAGATCCCGCTCCTCCTTTGTGAGGAAGGCGTAGAGGGTATTGGAGTCCTCGCGCACCACTTGGGAAAGAAAGAGTTGTAGGGGCTTTTCGAGGGCAGGGAGGCGGGTGTAGGTGCTGAGGGGGATCGTCAGGCGATAGCCGATGCCGCCAGCCTCTACGACAGCTTTTAGGGGGGTTTTATCGACTAACGTGCCTCGGATCGACTCGTACATGGGGACCTCAAATGGTGGGCGCAGCAGATCGCTAATGCGAGCGCATCGGCGGCGTCTTCGGGTTCAGGGGGTTGGGGAAGGCGCAAGAGCGCCTGAATCATTTTTTGAACTTGGAACTTGCTCGCGCCGCCGTGGCCTACGACGGCCAATTTGGCCTGTTTAGGGGCGAATTCGTAGACGGGGATCCCCTTTCTGGCCGCAGCGAGATAGACCATCCCCTTGGCCATGCCGAGTTTGATAGCGCTCTGCGCATTTTTCAAAACGAATTGCGACTCGACGGCGATGGCCGACGGATCGTGCAGGGCGATGAGCGCCTCTACGCTGTCAAAAAGAATTTTATACCGATCGGCAAGGATTAATTTGGGAGGGGGGCGAATACAGCCAAAATCGAGGGGACGCGTCTCGGCATCGATGACCCCGTAGCCCGTAATGCGGGTTCCGGGGTCGATGCCGAGAATAGTGAATTTTTTGCTTCCCATAGAACCGTTGTAAACGATTCTACTTTATTTTAGCTAGAAGAAGAGAGGTTGTTGAAACTCTTTTCGGATCAACTGTCTCTCTCTGCGAGAATAGAGACCGCAAGTAAAAAGGTCGGCAATCGCCTTAAAAGGGGATTTGCGCCCCTTAGCGATATAGTCGACTCTCGTCTCTATGTTCCACCCATTGAGTGCTTGGTACTCGGGCCGCGTTCTAAATTCACGGACTGCTGCTCTGATAGCGCTGCTCATAATCCCCCCTTTTTTGCCGCTCTGAGTTGTCCCATGAGGGCAAAACCCTCTGCGAC
>DATIIR010000151.1:0-4132 GCA_035479435.1 Chlamydiales bacterium | reverse complement strand
CCCATCTTGACTTGGGGAACCACGGCGCGGATCAACATGCCGATGATTTCGGTGATGCGCCCATGGACTGTCGTGAGTTCGACGTCCTCGAGGTGGTTGAGCAGTTTGTCGAAAGAAGGAGGGAGATCCATTGAGCCTTATAGCTGGGTAGTCATAATCTGGTTGATCGATGTGAGAACTTTGCCGAGGAGCGTAGAGGTGTATTCGATCTCTTGTTGCGCCAGGTTCATTTTCACTTGGACGGCCATCATTTCGCCGGGATTGATCTGCTCTCCCTTGGCCGATAGCTGTTGCAGCTGCTGTTGCACTGCGACGAGTTGGTTTTGCCCATCGTTGACCATGGCGATAAAGCGGGCGATCCCCGTGAGGCCTGCGGGTACTTTCCCTTCGGGCATATTGGCCCCGAGCTTTGATCCTGCAGCGCGGATATAGCCGTTCGCATCGCCCAACTTCTGTCTGACGAGGTGACTCTGCGACCGCTTCAGTTTCAGGTTCTTGTCGTTGAGTTGCGCATCCACGGTGCCGAGCGAATCTTGTGCGACATTGGCTTGCGCCAAGATCGAGTTGTAAGAGATCCCCGCTGTGGAGATCGCAGGTCCTTGCGGGATCCCCATCGGCGTCACAGCTGTGGGTCCTCCTGGTTCTCCCGGAGTTCCCGGCATAGACGTCTTGGGCTGAGTCGCTCCCTGCATATGCGCATCAAAACCGGTGGGCTCTTTCGCTGGCAGATTGGGCTGTCCGAGGGGTTCGGTGCTTTTTCCCGGCGCAATCCGATCGGGACTTTTGTCTGGAGGTATTGCCATTATTTACCTTTGCCTGCAGGGCCAGGATTTTTTTTGACGAATTTTTCAACGAAGTCGATCGCCGTGCCCGCGAGCCGTTTGATCATCGGATCTTTCGACTTGAGCGTCTGCTCGAGGATCTTCTCCCCTTTGTCGATCGAGGTGGGCATCATGCTCATTGAAAGGCCCATAAAAGCCTTTGCCATGTCATTATGGGGATCTTGCTCGAGAACTTCCTCGAACGCCTTCACAGCTTGCTTCAGCTCCAGCTTGTGCAGATGGAGATAACCAAACCCGAGCTTGGGCAAAATATTGGCCGGGTTGAGCAACTCGGCGGCCCGAAACAGCTTCATCGCCGCATCTTCGTCCGCCTGGTTGACCGCAATAAAACCCGCCTCTGACAGCAAGATAAAATCTTCTTTGAACTTTTTGATCGCCATAATTTCCTCTTAGCCAGCTTATTGCGTTTTCTGGTTTCGTATCGCGTTGCTAATTACTGAGTTAACCTGCGAAATCAAGTTTGAGATCGATTCGCCGATCTGCGTCACTTGGCTCATTTGGAACTGCAGCAAGATGAATGAACCCGGCTGAGCCGAACTCATTTTACTCGCCAGCGCTCGCACTTGTTTCACCAATTGCGATTGCAGCTTCTTATAAGCCGAGATTAATGAACTGAATGAAAGGGTGACCCCAGGAAGAGTGACCATTGTTTGCTCCTATACTTGTCATTTCACTTTTCTTAATACTTTCTGCAGGGCGGCGTAACCGTGCAAAAGAATCCCGAGTTTATCGAAATCCTTTTCATTTGCCCCTTCCCGAAGAAGTTTCTTAATTTCTTGTATCCGTTTCTCGACCGTGTCCAATATCTCTTTCCCGCGGTGCGGTTTGTCCTTCATCTCTTTTTCGAGATCGAAGGCAAATTTTTCACCGGGTTGTTTTTCAAGACCAAACATGAACTATCTCCTTCCGTAGTCGATTTTATATTTTAAGCCATCTTTTTCAAGTAGAATCGTACTCGCTTGGATAGAGGTAATTTTCATCCCATCAACCTGGTCGCCCAAAGTATAGATTTTTCCATTGAGTACAATGCTATACCCACGGCCATCATAAAGCGAAGAGCCACTTACTTGGTAGCTTCCCGTTACGTCGACCCCAGCGAGATCGGGGTGGGAGGCGATCGCGTAATTTTTCACCGAGGCGATTCCGGGAATGGCATTGAGCTCTTTCACAAACGAGTTGAATTGGCTCGCCATCTGTTCATTGTATCTTCCCGTGATGATGACGCTCCCATTGGCCAGTTTGTAGGTGACCCCGCCCAGATTCATGGCAGCGATCATTCCCTGCAGTTGGCTATTCAATACATCTTCGACCACGACCTTATTATCCAGCCGGTCCAAGTAGGGGAAGTTCACCGTCAGATATTCGGATAATTTCGTCGCCTCAGCCGCCGTCGGGATATAGCCGACCACTTCAAACTTGCCCGCTACCGGCGAATGGATGCTCACCCCGCGCCAGTTCGGATTGTCGCTGATCACATCGTTCATCGTCTTCCAGACGCCCTCGTCGATCACCACATTGTCTTCGGTGCTCATGATGAATTCGATCTGGCCGATCCGGTATTTCATCTCTTGGTAATCGACTGGAGTCAAGACGTGCCCCACCAAAAAGAGCTTGCCGCTCCCCGGATTGTAGGAAAACTGCACGTCGGTAAATTTAGCCAGCGCCTCTTTGATCTCGGCTACCGGTTCTTTGCGCGCGAGCTCCAGTCCCTTCGATTTGAAGAGGGAGAAAAAGCTCAAGAACATGATCAAAAAGACGGCTGCGACCGAACCCGCCATGATCAGATACTTCGTCGGGATCGGCTCTTTTTTCCAATCTCTTGGCGGCTCTACGGCCTCTTCCGCCGCCTCTTCTGCCTCTTTGGGCATCTCATATGAGGGCACTACTGGCGAGTAGATCGTCTCTTGCGGCGCCTCCCGGTCGACGATCATGAAGACGGTTGTTCCGAGCGAGATGAGATCTTGCGGCGTGACGACCTTCTTCTCGGCGATAACTGAGCCGTTGACGACCGTCCCGTTTTTCGACCCCAGATCTTCGAGTTCGATCACTCCGTTTTCGCTCACGCTCAGTTTTGCGTGGTTTCTCGAAACGCTTAAGTCTTGGAAGACGATATCGCACGAATTGGAGTCTTTGCCGATCGTGTAGGTGCGCCCCTTCTCTATGCCGATCTCTGCGCCGGCATTTGGCCCCGAGATCACTTTCAGCAGCAGCGGCGCCTCTAGTCCCAAATTGAAGGGGAGCGGCTCCTCCTCTCCTGAGTCCTCGAAGATCGTATCGTAGGCCGTCGCCTCGGGCGGTCTAGGCGGCGTCGGAGGCATCGCCTCTTCGGCGCGCGGGATCGGCGGCCCCTCGGGCTCTTCTGCCGTCTCTTCTTCCTCTTCCTCCTCTTCGGGGGAACTCTCCACATCGCCGAAGATATCGTCGTAGCCCCCCTTCTTCTTCCCCGCCGGTTTTTTGGGCGCGTTGCCCATATCTGGGATCCGCTCTTCGGAGAAGAGGAAGACGGTATTGCCCACCTGGATCCGATCGCCCTCTTTCAGCAAGACCGGTTCGGTGTGTTCTTCGTCGTTGACCAAGACGGGGTTGACGCGGCTTAGGTTTTTGAGGTAGATCCCCTCGGGGGTTTTGTTGATGCGCGCGTGTTTGCGGGAGACGGTGCTATCCTCAACGACAAAATCGGCCGTATCGGGATCGCGTCCGATGACCCATTCATCGCCCTCTTCCAGATTTAGGATGAGACCGCGATGCGGTCCCTCCTCAGCTATTAAGTGCGCAGCCATTGATACTCAATATACAGTTTCTTCTTTTTCGAACTTAGCTATTTCTTCGCGCCAATAAATCAGATAATTTACAAAATCTTCCAAACTCTCTTTGAAGATCTTATAGTTCATTTCATACGGCAATCCCAATGAGAGTGTCAAGAATTTCTCGTCGGGATCGATGCCGATGCGAGAGCCGCCGGTTCCTTGGCCGAGCAGATTGGCGCGCATTAAGTGGATGAAGAGCTCCTCGCGCCGCGCTCTTGGGCACACACAAATTTGTCCCTGCATGGCCACACCTGGATCGAGATCTTTGAGCGCCACTTCGACATCCTCATTCATACGAAAAGGGAACACTTTTTTTTCGGTTAATTTGGGGACGCCGATGGAGAGCTCTGTACAGAGTTGATCTAAAAAGTTGCGCAGCACGTGGATACACCCATCCTGTGATGAATCACCGAAATTGACCCACCTTCTGCTTCATTATTCAGGGAGTGGGAAAAATTTACAACGTGAAATTATTCTTAGCAA
>DATIIR010000150.1:0-2137 GCA_035479435.1 Chlamydiales bacterium | reverse complement strand
AGAAGTTTACGCCAATCTCCGTCCTGAGGACAAACTCGACAAAGTCGCCCAGCTCTCCCAAACGCAAGGGCTCGCCATGGTCGGCGACGGCATCAACGACGCCCCCGCCCTCGCCCGCGCCACGGTCGGCATCTCCATGGGGCGCATTGGCAGCGCTACCGCTGTCGACGCCTCTGACGTCGTCCTCCTCAATGATGATTTACACCTACTCAGTTGGCTCTTTCACAAAGCCAAAAAGACGCAGCGGATCGTCAAGCAAAACCTCACCCTCTCCCTCGGCGTCATTGCCCTCGCCACCACTCCGGCGCTCCTCGGCCTCGTGCCGCTTTGGCTAGCCGTCATCCTCCACGAAGGAGGAACGGTACTCGTAGGATTGAATAGTTTAAGATTATTGAGAAAATAAGAGAGCCCATCCCAATGTAGGATGGGCCGTCAGATTACGCTCTAGCTGCTTTTACGAATGTGTAGGCATCTCTTGCTATCAACGCAGTTGAAAGAGCTGCTCCGGTAATCGCAAGCGGTGCTGAGCCTGTCACCACTCCAGCAGCGACGAACGCGACAGTCACCAGTTTGGCAATGCCATTTAGGGGGCGTCTCCGTTGAATGACATTTATTTCCAAAGAAACAGTCAGACCTGCTATCAACGCCACAGAACCACCCGCTATCACCGGATGTAAGTCGAGAATCTGACCTACGCCCCATGTTACAGCCCCAGCCACTTCCATAGGTAGGGCAAGTGCACTAACTATGTTTCTTCCTCTGTTATCTGCAAACAGATTTTCTTGGGGAAGAGCAGCCTCGGGAGGTGCAGCCTCATAGGCTTCGCCATTCACTTCAGTGATTTTAATGCTACAATGTGGGCATTCGGGTGGGTTCTTCATTGCTAGAAGTCTCGGCAAACACTCCTCACAACTCGAGGCGTGCAGAAACGGCTCGTGACTCAAAACCTCATCTCTGTTTTCATAACAAATATTGCATTCCACTTGACGTTTATCCTTTTCCTCAACCTCGGATCCTTTTAGAACGAGGGTCACAGTCTCAGCTCCACGTTCATCTACAGACTTTTTTCCAACTACGGTTTGCAAAGCGACTGCATGAACCGCAGCTGCCCGAGCTGGGACCCGACGCTCTGGTGGCGGCATTACGTCTAAAGCCTGATAGTTCCCCTGACCTTCTCTGATTGCTGCTGCTAAACCAGCCATAAATAACTCCATTTTATTTAATTAATGATAATATTATAAACAAAAATTTAGTTAATATCAATACAAATATTTAATACAACAAACACGCAACAATCTAACGCTTAAATACTTAAGACAAATTTCATCCCAGAAAGGGCATTATTGGGGGAACGCAGCGAGGTGCGCCGGCTTTCCGCACGATTTCTCCGAAATCGGCGTCAGGCGGGGGGATGCCCCCCGCCCCCCCCTAAAAAAGAGGACTTCAAAAAGGGATAGGATATGCAGAACCACAAGCGGAGTGAGCACGATAAATATGAACCCGCGAAACTGGGAAAGGCAGGGGTTCGAAGTAGATTTTAGTGAATCAGGCGGAATCGGGCGGAAGCCTCCGCCTGATATTGCTCTAACAGGCGATGACCCTGCGTGGAGGAAAGCGCTATTGGATAATTATTCATCCCAGCCTTCTTTGTCTAAAACGGACCAATCATCCAACACTTCCTTCCGATCTGAATCCTCGTTTGCTGCTGCGTAGGCCTTCTTCAGCATTTTTTTTTCAGGAATAGAAAAAGTGACGTGAGCTTTTTTCTTGAGGGTATTATGTTTCTTAGATCTCACGAGCCCTCGTTTTAACATACGGCCATATATATTGCCTGTTCGCGCATTTTATCAACAAGCATCTCACAAACAGAGTCTTGCACTGTACCATTTCACAGGTTTGGCAAAAAGATCAGCACGGAGATAGAAAAAATGGAGGACGAGAGTTCGCGGAGGGATAAACTGTCTAGAGATTGGACGGGGCCTTGCCCTGAGGTAGAGAGTTCACTTTCGAGGCTTTAGTTGTCAAAAATTCTATAATAAGCTACGATGAAAGCATCGTCCCTCATGAGTATCCTTTGGGGACCGCATGAGAAAGCCACGGGCCATAAACCCGTGGTCTGTTTTTTTCTGAGGCGTTT
>DATIIR010000149.1:0-6488 GCA_035479435.1 Chlamydiales bacterium | reverse complement strand
ACGGGAATCGGGTCGATGTACTTCTCCCATTCGTCGGGAAAGAGGTGGTGGGCGCCAAACTGATAAAACCAGCGCAATTCTTTGGGTCTCCCGAGAAAAATGCCGCGCAAAACCAGGGCGAGGACAGGGGCGGGGTGAGTTTCTGCATAGGCCAGGGAGAGTGTGCTGCCCCAAGAGCCGCCAAAGACAACCCACTTCTCGATGTTTAGATGGGCCCTGAGCTTCTCGATGTCATCTACGAGGTGCCAGGTGGTGTTGTCGACGAGACTCGAATGGGGCGTACTCTTGCCACAGCCGCGCTGATCCATTAGGACAATGCGGTAGATCTTCGGATCGAAGTAGCAGCGGTGGCCCGGATCTGTCCCCGCTCCAGGGCCGCCGTGGAGAAAAATCACTGGCAACCCTTTCGGATTGCCGCTCTCTTCCCAATAGAGTTGATGCTCTCCGCTCACTTTCAGGCTGCCGGTTCGATACGGCTCAATGGGTGGGTATCTGGTCTTCATGATCGGGACTTGTAGAAATAGAGGGGTCTCACAATGGGCGTCCCCTTGCCGCCGCGGGCCTCGAGCCTCTCGTAGACGATCTGAATGGCGATGCCAACGGAGCGGGAGAGGCCGAAGAGGACTGCGTAATACTCGGGATAGGGAAAACCGGCGGCGGTGAGCATCGAGCCGGTGATCGCATCGATATTCGGATAGGGATCGGAAATTTTTGGGTTCTCCTTCAACACTTTCGTCCCTTCCGTTCGCAGTAGGAGGGCGATTTTCACCAGCGGATGGTTGGGGAAGTGCTTCTGGCAGTAGTTGTAGCAGATGGTGGCCCGTGCATCTTCTACGCGCAGGACCGCATGGCCAAAACCGAAGACGAGTTCCTCGTTGGCGAGTTTTTTCCGGATCAACGCCTCCACATCAGCGGGCGTCGCGTGTTCGGTGAGCGTATCGAGTACGCTCTGGACAAATTCGAGACAGTCTTGATTCGCTCTGCCGTGCCTTGGCCCCGCCAAGGCGGTCATGGCCGCAGCGAGCGATCCATACATGTGTTCCAGGCCCGAGGCGACTGCTTTGCCGACAAAAGTGGAGAGATTGCCCCCGCAATGGTCATAGTGGATCGCGTTGAAAAGGCGCATGGCCTGGATCAGTTCGGCGCTCTTATTGGGGATGTTCAACATATGGACAAAATTCTCGATATAACCGAGCTCGGGGCTAGGTGGGGGCGTAGGGCCCCATTTCGCGTGGGAGTTGATGACGCAGGCTGCGATTTGGGGCAGCTTCGCAATGACGTTGAGACAATCTTCTCGATAGTCGCCCGTCCCCTCATACATCCCAACGATGAGAAGCGCGGCGGCAAAGACGTCCATCGAACGACCCACGTGGGGCAAGGCTTCAATAGCCCTGAGCGTTTCGCTTTTGCAGCGGGATCTATCGTTTATATCTTTTTGAAAATGAGCGACTTGCGCCTTACTTCCCAATTCTCCGTAGTAGAGGAGGTAGATCAACTCGATGGGGCCATAACTTGCGAGCTCCGCAATGGGCCTACCGACATAGGTGAGTCCTTGGATCGGATCGACAAACGAGGTGACACAATAGCCCACCGGCATCCCCCGAAGTCCTGTTTCCAGTGAGTCTTTGGTGATTTCGAAAAGGACGTCATCTCTCATTTCAGTAATCCGCGCACAAGCTCTCTCTCTTCCACAAGTTCTTTTTGCGTGATTGCGATTTTTTCTTTCAAGAACGAATTGAGGATGAGTCCCGAAACAATTTCCACGTCGCCTCTCCCTTGCGAGCGGCAAGGGAAAGAGAAGACGAGCTCTTCATCGATGCCATAGGGATTGCCCTCGGAGTAAACCGCAGAGGAGAACCATTGGCCAGCCGTTGTGGGCACCGTAATGGCGCGGAGAGCTCCGACGGCTGCGTTGGCGGCCGATGCAGCAGACGATTTCCCCCGCGCGGCGATCACTTGCGCTCCCCGCTTCTGGATGGTCGCAATGAACTCACTTTCCAGCCATTTCCGGTCGGTAATGAGCTCTGTGGCAGGATGGGCGTGGATCTTGGCGTTGAAGAAATCGGGCAGCTGTGTCGAAGAGTGGTTGCCCCAGATCGTCACGTGGGTCACCTCTTCGATGCCCACCTTCGCTTTCTGTGCCAGTTGGTAGACGGCGCGGTTTTGATCGAGTCGCGTCATCGCGTGGAAGTGTCTTCTCGGCAGATCGGGCGCATGGTGCATGGCGATGAGGCAATTGGTGTTGCACGGATTGCCGACGACCAGAACGCGCACGTCTTTGGATGCCACTCGGTTGAGCGCTTTTCCCTGTTCGACGAAGATCTTCCCGTTATCGGCGAGGAGATCTTTCCTCTCCATGCCAGGTCCCCGCGGCTTAGCGCCCACCAAAAAGGCATAGTGGACGCCGCCGAAGATCTCTTCGGGTTGCGAGCCGATCCGGACCTCTCGCAAAAGGGGAAAGGCGCAGTCGTCGAGCTCCATCTTGACGCCCTTGAGCATCTCGGCAGCTTCGGGCAAGTCGAGGAGATGGAGAGCGATCGGCTGATCGGTCCCCAAAAAATCGCCGTTGGCAATCCTGAAAAGAAGGCTATAGGCGATTTGCCCTGCGGCTCCCGTGACTGCGATTCTCTTAATGGGTTTCATGCTCCGGAAAATTTCTCCATGAGGGCTCCCTTACAAAATGTCTGGAAGCAGTTTTCGGCCACTTGGTGCGCCTCTTCTAGCCACGGCGTGAACGTCTCCAGTTCCGTGGGAACGAGATCGCCCACCGATAGGATCGACGTCTGCTGGATGAAGGCGGGCTTCCCTTCGAATTGCCCCAAATTGGCATGGATCGACAAATTCCCCATCGGCTTTTCCAGAGCATAGGCCAAATTCACTCCAAGGGCGTTGGGGCGCTCATGGATGGCATTTTGAGCAAAGAGCTCTGGATCTAGTTCCACTTTCATATGGAGCTTTTCCGCGAGGAAAGCAAGGGGATTTTCTCTGGCGATGTCGAAGCGGATGCCGTTGACATAGCGGAGTTCCGATCTCGTAAAATTGAGAGGCATCCCCCCTTCAGGGAACAACTCCGATACCGCTTCGATCAGTCTCAAAGCTAGCGCGCGGAAACTCTTCCACGAATATCCCTTCGCATCGTTGACAGTGATGATGCCGGGCCCCACTTGGACAAGCGGGTAGCCATTCTTCTCCTTTCTCATCCGGTGGCGAGGAATAAAAGGGGTCGCCTCAGGATGGGCCTGGACGCTCGGCAAGTCTTCGATGTGGGGAAAATCTTTTTTCAGCCGCTCGTAGATGCGTCCATACATCATCGGATAGGAAGGATCGCGCATCCGGCCTGTCTGTGAATCGGTCTCGATTTCCCAGCGCAATTCGAAGATCACCTCGATCACAGGTGGGTGAAGCAGAAGGGGCGTTTCAGTTTTCTTGATTTTTTCAGGTTTGAAAATGGGCATAAGTCCTCCAAAAGGAAGACTTATACAAGATCTTGGAGAATTGCCGCACGAACTTTTCTCATCAGCTCGACCATGAAGTGCAAATTGTGTACGGTGGCGAGAGTGTAGGCGGTGAGTTCGCGCGCTTTAAAGAGGTGGTGCAAATAGCCGAGCGTGTAATTTTGGCACGTCCAACAGCTACAGTCCCGTTCGATAGGGGCAAAATGGTTTGCATACTCCCCTTTCTCCACTTTGATGCCCCCATCCTCCGTCAGGAGAAGCCCGTGGCGCGCCGCGCGGGTCGGATAGGAGCTGTCAAACGTGTCGATTCCGAGCGGCACGCACTGCTCGAGCGATTCGAGATCGCCGATTCCGAGCAGATGATTCGGCTTATCGTCCGGCAGGCGGGGCAAGAGCGCCGTGAGCATCTCGACCATTTCGGGCTTTGTTTTGCCGAGCGAGCCGCCGATCGAAAAGCCGTCGAAGGGCAACGCGCTTAAATAGTCGCAGCTCTCCTTGCGCAAGGCGGGATCTACGCCTCCGTGAATGACCGCATACATCGCTTGGCCCCCCGGATCTTTCAGGTGCTCTTCGAGCGAGCGCTTCTCCCACCGGTGGGTCCGCTCCAGCGAGCGCCTCAACTGATCGGAGCCGATATGGTACGGCGGCAACTCATCGAGTGGGATGATGATATCGGCACCCAGCGCCTTTTGCGTTTGGATCGACGTCTCTGGCGTCAGGAGCACTTTGCTCCCATCTCGGTAAGAGCGGAAATGGACTCCCTCCTCCGAGATCTTCAGCACGTGGCCATCTCTCTTTTTTGTCCCCTTGCTTTTCAGTTCATCGGCCACCGAACCGTAGGCGAGCGAAAAGACCTGAAAGCCCCCCGAATCGGTGATGATCGGCATTTGTCGGTTGATGAAGCGGTGGAGACCTCCCGCCCTGCGCACCACATCGGGTCCCGGCTGCAATAGGAGGTGATACGTATTGCAAAACATCAGCTGCAGGCCGATCGAGTCGACCATCCGGTTATCGAGCGCCTTGAGCGTTCCATTCGTCCCCACTGCGACGAAGTTGGGCGTATCGATGATTCCGTGAGGCGTGTGGATGCGCCCCACTCGAGCGCGCGATTTTTTGGAGCGATGGATCAGTTCAAAGCGGAACATGTTTCACCCACCGTTTTGAGAGGCCGATGAGAGAGGAGCTCGCGGCGATAATGAGGCATTTAACGAGATAGCTCACCAAGATGATGTCGAAGAGCGACTCAACGAGGCCGTAAAGGCCGAACAGTGTGAAAAGCGCCGTGTCCAAAAATTGGGTGATCAGGAGAGAAATCGCCATTCGGACGGGAAGTTTGCCTCGCAGGAGGCCAAAGAGGCGCACATCGATCTGTTGCACCAAGTAGAAAACCGCAATCGAAGCGGCGATGATCCGCGGCGTCGAGGCGAAGATCGGAACAAACGGGTCGGTAGTCAAGGGCGCATAGAGGAGATGAAACTGGGACATGCAGGCGAAAAAACAGAGGCTGACCAGCGAGATCTTTACGGCCGATTGGGCGGGCTCTTTGCCATAGTATTCCTGCAACAAATTCAGCGCCAAAATGCCCCCGATTGAAAACACATCGCTACACGTGACGGAGAAGCCAAAAAGAGACATTTGCTTCACGACGAAAAGGTTGGCTAAAATGCCCTGGATTGCCACCAGGGCAATCAAAGCGCTTTTGCCCAGGCGTAAGGAAGCCATGACGAAAGCAACGACCACCAGGATGTGAGAAAAAAAGAGGATCTCGTTCACAAAATATCTTTATAAAAAATTAGAAAATCTCTTACATTGTTCGGTCATTGAGAATACCCCAACATGCGGAAATAATCTATGATAAATGCACTCGTCCTCTACCGCCCCTTCGAACACACAAAGAGGTTTTGCGCCTTTGTGGAGGCGCAATGGGTGGGCCCCACCTACAACACCTGCGATGAAGTAGCCAAGAAAGTGGGCCTGGTGGTCCTGGCCCTTCTCGCTCTGCCCTTTTTTCTTGTTTTTGATCTCTTTGCTACCGCAGCCCAAGACATTTACCGTTATTGCTATCCGACCCAGACTCCCATCGTTGACGCCGCCCCACCCCGTCCTGCTGTCGCAGAACCGGCCGATCCCATTCTCGCCAATCCCTACCCTGGCGTGCGCCAACTCCAAATAAACAACAGAAGATTTTTATACGACGCTATCCACCACTCTTTGCAGTTTCATTCATTTGATTCGCACGGGGCCTACTTGGCCTGGATCCGCGCAGGAATGGCCGATGACAATGAGGCTGGAGAGCCAAGAATCAACCTTCACCAATGGATCGCGGGATGTTCCATCGCCCACTATCTTAGAGTTGCGGGCCATGTTCCCGGCGCCACACGCTCCTATCCACGCAGCTACCCCGACAATATGGTGCAAGAGGATGTACAGGGACGTGCTCGAGAGGAGCGAATCAACGCACAACGGGAGCATATACGGGATATGGTGGACATCTCCCTATTGTTCAGATTTTTGAGGCCCGAACAGCAAGCCCGAGCGTTACGCGCCATCATGCTGCCTGAAGAAAACCACCCCCTAGATCCACACGAAAGGGATGTGGTGAATCGGATCAACGCGAGGGCTCATGGGATGACCCTGGACCCCGATTTTCGAAGGGAAATTTTAGGCCCAGTCATGAACAATATAGACGTCCCCCCAGGCAATTGATTCCTTGATCATTTGCCCCCCACCTGGTATTCTTTAGCGCATGTCAATTCTGATCGTTGTCCTGATGTACGCTGGGTGGTCAAGTATTTTCTCGATAGGGAAGATGACTTTGGAACACTGTCCTCCCCTCTTTCTCACCGCTTCCCGCATGCTCTTGGCCGGAGTCCTACTCCTTGCCTTTATGGCTATCAAGGACAGATTTGCCTTTAAGTTGACCCTCAAACAAATTCTTTTCATCTGCCTACTTGCGGTGTTTAGCGTCTACCTCACCAACGCGCTTGAATTCTGGAGCCTACAGCACCTCACCGCGGCCAAGACCTGTTTTAT
>DATIIR010000148.1:0-1511 GCA_035479435.1 Chlamydiales bacterium | reverse complement strand
TGCATTCCGATCATTCGAATTCGACGTGGCCCCCCCAGGTGGAGATGTCCCAGTTAGTCGCGGAATGGAAACAGATCTCCAAGGCGATGTCGACAATGATCCGCTCGATGATTACTTTCGCAGACTAGCTCCCGAAGCCGACGAAGCCGAACGCGATATGGCCCAAGATCCGCACCCGTAGCAGAGGTACCCCTCGGAGTTACCTTCTCACGCGCACAACAACCTGTTCATGGTAGATATTATAGGCCAAATAGTCCGCCGCCCACCCGTGAGCCTGCAAAAATTCGTTCAGGGCTTTCCATTCGTGGTTTTCGAAGCCTGGATAATTGTATAATTCATCGAAGAGAAGAATGGTTCTCTCTTGAATGTAGGGAGCCAAAATAGTGAGCGCCTCCGCTGCTGAGGTATAGATTTCGCAGTCGATATGCAGAAACGCGATCGGTTGGTCTTGTAACTTCTCCTTCGCAAATAGAGGTAAGGAGTCTTTAAACCATCCCTTAATCAACTCGATGTTGCCCAGTAAAAGGGGCTCTTTCTCAGGATCTTTCAATGCATAGGTCCCCTTCGGAAGAGTGAAGTCCCCCCTCACCCAATCTTCTGGTAGACCTTCAAAAGAATCAAAACCGTAAATCGGCTGTTTCGGGTTGAGCGCTGCAAGAACGTTCACCGTTCTTCCCAAACAAACCCCGAGCTCTACATAAGCCCCCTGCAACGTCACATGATCTGAAGCAAAGCGCATGACTTCCGCGTCTGACTCAAGCCTGACTGCACTTGGTAAATAGGTCTCCACAAAAGCCTTTGCCTCGGGGGCATCCCAATACGGTTTGTTTCTCGTTGTCCTGTGAAGAACTTGGTACCCTTTAGTGGTGGGTTTCACAAGGTGAGGAGGTCGAGGGGGAAGGACAATGTCCTCATATCCGATAGCTCCATGAACAGCAGTGCACAAAAAAAGGCTCAAAATAAACGCTGACGATCTCATGCCCCCTCTCCTCTTACAAAATCGAAGGGTGATTGTAAAGAACCCCACTAATATGTGCAATGGGGGGGCAGGGCTAGCGCATCAAAAAATAAAATCTGAGAAGGCCTGTTCTCTAGAGACGAGGGGTGTTACTTGACTGTTACCCACATCTGTTCTTGCTAAAAACAGGGGAACAGGATTACGGCTCGCCCCGCGAGCTGTTATCCTGTTCCCGAGTACCTTCGCAGACTAGCTTCCGAAGCCGAACGCGATATGGCCCAAGATCCGCGCCCGTAGCAGAGGTACCCCTCGGGGTTACCTTCTCACGCGCACAACAACCTGTTCATGGTAGATATTATAGGCCAAATAGTCCGCCGCCCACCCGTGAGCCTGCAAAAATTCGTTCAGGGCCTTCCATTCGTGGTTAGCGATCTCATGAAATAACCGCGAGGCGCGAACGGTCAAATCGATGCTCCAGCTCCTGAAGACAACGATTGAATTGTTTTTGATTTCGAAAAATTTCTTTGGCTTCGGCTATTTCTTTTTCCTCTAA
>DATIIR010000147.1:0-7382 GCA_035479435.1 Chlamydiales bacterium | reverse complement strand
CTGCTGTGATGATCACCGCCTCCCACAATCCACCGCAATACAACGGCTACAAAGTTTACTGGAGCGACGGATGTCAGGTAGTGCCACCTCACGACGAGGGGATCATGACCGAAGTGGCCAAGATCAAAAGTCCCGATCAGGTGCGTTTGAGCGACCATGTAGAGGAGGTCGATTCGGAGATCGATCGTGCCTATCTCGCTGAACTCGCCAAAATGCAACTCCTACCGGAGCTCTCTAAGCAGCCGCTCAAGATCGTCTACACCAATCTCCACGGCACTGGGATTCGGCTCGTTCCCAAAGCGCTCAGGTCGTGGGGCTACAGCCATCTTTCCATTGTGGAAAAACAGGCCACACTCGACGGGAGTTTTCCCAATGCCCACTCGCCGAATCCAGAGGAAGAAAAAGCGCTCCAACTGGGCTCTGACCAACTGCTGCATGAGAAGGGGGATCTCCTCATCGCGACCGACCCCGACGCCGATCGGATCGGCGTAGTCGCGCTCGATCATGGCCATCCGGTCCGCTTTACCGGCAACCAGTTTGCGTGCCTCTGTCTCCACCACATCTGCACCACGCTCACTTCCCGAAACCAATTTCCCGCCAATGCCGCCTTCATCAAAACGATCGTCACCACCGAGCTTTTCAAGACCATTGCCACTGCCTTTGGGGGCAAGTGCATCGACGTTCTCACCGGCTTTAAATACATCGGCGAAAAGATCGGCATCTGGGAAAAGGTTTTTGACGGCTACCAGTGCCTCTTTGGTGCTGAAGAGTCGTACGGGTGTCTTTTCGGCACATTTGTCCGCGATAAAGATGCCATCTCCGCCTCGTGTCTCATCGCCGAGGTCGCAGCTCTAGCCAAGAAGCAAAATCTCACCCTCGTCGACCGGCTCCATCAGATCTACAAGAAATATGGCCTCCACCGCGAATCGCTCACCAACCTCGCCTTCCCCGACTCCAAAGCGGGCATGGAGCAGATGGTCGCCCTCATGGAGCGCCTCCGGAAAAATCCACCCACCCATATCGGCGATCAGAAAATCACCGCGTTTGAAGATTTTCTGCATGGCAGGGATGATCTCCCTTCCTCTGACGTTCTCCGCTTCTGGCTAGCCGATGGGAGCAAGCTTGTTATCCGCCCCTCGGGCACCGAGCCAAAGGTGAAGATCTACGCCGAGGTGGTCGACAAGAAGCCCGGCTCTCTTGAGCCAGCGATCGCCGCCTGCGACGCCCGCCTCAAAAAGCTCATCACCGCCTTCCAAACCGAGATGAAATAGAGTGGATCAAGCCAGACTGATTTTTAGGTGTCTGCCGAGAGCTCGGGCAGCTTTGGCAAATGTTCTTAACGTCGATGGAGATTCAGGATCTAAGATACGGTCAACAGCAGATCGACTTGTTTCCATCCGCTCAGCAAGTTCAGCTTTATCGATCCCCTGCTTCTTCATCTCTTTTTCCATTTGAAAAACGAAAATCTTCTTAGCAACAACCTCTTCGATTTCCTCCAAAATCCCTTCTTCTTTTAAATAATCATCAAAATTGGAGCCAATATGCCTGTTCTTTCTCATGTTCATCCTCTCCAAACCTCTTTTGCTCTTTTTATCCCTATCTCCAATTCCTGCGAAGGGGTTTTTTGCGTTTTTTTTATAAATCCATGCAACAACACCATCTGGCCCTCATGCATAATAAAAAGGATCCTAGCAATAGTATTTGTAAGGGTGCTTCTAACTTCCCAAAGCCCCTTACCTAAATTACCCACAAGAGGCATGCCTAATGGCCAGCCCGCTTGCACCATTTTTATATCCTCTCCTATCGTTCGTCTTTCACTTTTTGTTAAAGACTTCAACCACTCCCTCACCGGCTCCTTGCCGTTCTCTTGTCTGTAAAAATCTACAGAGATGATTTTTCGGGGTACTATATCAACCACAATGCTCCTAGATCAGAGTGACAACATTACCAAATTTGGTACAATAAGGCAAGAAATCACAGAGTTACACATGCGTCTCTGTGAATTATTTATAGGCCGGGGCTTTGGTGCATCATGCCGCCGTCGGCAAAGATCGTGGTGGCAGTGATGTAGGAGGCGCCGTCGCTAGAGAGAAAGGCCACAAGGGAGGCAATCTCCTCTGGCTTGGCCATGCGGCCGAGGGGAATGGCGTTGTCGAGCTTGGCGAGGAGCGCGGGATCCTTCATCGTCGATACGTTGATCGGCGTAGCGACGGCGCCAGGGCCCACTCCCACTACGAGAATGTTGTGAGGGGCGAGCTCGACGCCAGCAGTGCGGGTGAGCATCCGGACTCCCCCTTTGGAAAGGCAATAGGCAATGTTGCCCGGCATCGGCCAATCTTCATGGACCGAGGTGATGTTGATGATGCGCCCTCCCTGGCCCTGTTTCATCATCTGCTTGGCCGCCAGTTGGGTGCCAAAAAAGGCGCTCTTCAAATTGACGTCGAGCACTTTGTCATACTGCGCTTCCGTAGTGTCGAGGATGGAGGTGCGCGTCTCAATGCCCGCATTGTTCACCATGATGTCAAGGCGGCCAAAATTCTTGACAGCTGCGTCCACAAGCTTTTGCAGATCGGTGATTTGGCTGACGTCGCACTGCACTCCAACGGCCTGACCACCCAGAGTGGCGACCTGCTTGGCGAGATCGATGCTCGCTTGCGGATGGGAGTGGTAATCGATCACGATGCGCATGCCGCTTTTGGCCAGCGCGAGGACAATGGCGGCGCCAATGCCGCTGGTAGCGCCGGTCACAATGGCCACTTGATTCGGTTTAGATGCCACAACTTCCTCCATGTTTCTCGTGATAGCGTTGGTGATGCTCTTCGGCGCGGTAAAAGGGGCCTGCAGGTTGGATTTCGGTGACGATGGGCTTGCCCGCCTTGATGAGGGCGGCTTTGGAGCGGAGGGCCGCTTCGAGCTGGTGGGCGTTGTGCGTAAAGATGGCAGAACGGTATTGGGAGCCAATGTCGGGGCCTTGCCGATTTTTGGTGGTGGGGTCGTGGATGTTCCAAAAGAGGTCGAGGAGCTGCTCGTAGGTGATGAGGGAGGGATCGAAGATGATTTCGACGGCCTCCGCGTGGCCAGTGGTCTTGGTGCAAACTTGCTCGTAGGTGGGGTTCTTCACGGTGCCTCCGGTATAACCCACCTGAGTCTCAATGATACCGCGGATCTTGCGAAACTCCGCCTCGGGGCCCCAAAAACAGCCGGCAGCAAAGGTCGCTTTTTCAAGCATGCGGCTTTTCTTTTTTCGGGTATTTGACGCGGACGTGGTGCGAAAGAAGAAGGGTCCTGACGAGGGTCTTCTTCACGCGGCCAAGCTCCTCAAAAGTGAGCTGGCAATCGTTGAACTGCCCATCTTCCGCCTTCTCGGCAACGAGGCGGTTGACGAGTTCGGTGAGGCTCTGTTCAGAAATCTCTTCGATGGACCGAGAGGCCGCCTCGATGCTGTCGCAGATCATGATAATGGCCGATTCCTTGGTGCGGGGCTTTGGGCCTGGATAGCGGAAGAGCGATTCGTCCACTTCAGAGGTCTTGCCCCCTTTGAGTTCGAGCTGTTTCCGGTAAAAGTAGTAGACGAGCGTGGTCCCGTGGTGCTCGCGGATGATGTCGATAAAGGCTTGGGGCAGATGCGCTTTCACAGCAATGGCTTCTCCATCGGTGACGTGGGAGATGATCACTTGGGCCGACTCGAGGGGCGTAAGGAGCTGATGGATATTGACGGCGCCCTGTTGATTTTCGGTGTAGAATTGGGGGTTGTTCATCTTGCCGATGTCGTGATAGAGCGTAGCGGCTCTACAAAAGAGGCCGTTGGCGGAGATCGATTGGGCGCAGGTCTCTGCGAGATTGCCGAGGACGAGGCTGTGTTGATAAGTGCCCGGCACTTCCATGGCAAAACGGCGGAGGAGATCGCTGCACGGATCGGTGTACTCCATGAGGGTCATATCGGTGAGGACGCCAAAGATCGTCTCGAGGGCGGGCAAGATACCGACCACGAGAACGGCGGTGATCAGGAGAAAGACGAAGGAGGCGCCGATGTCGATGAGGAGCGAGTAGGAGAAGAGGTGGTTCTCAGCCAGCGTATAGGCGTAGAGGACGGGGATCGCGCTCAGCCAAGAGCGCATGCAGACGGTGAAGACCTCTTTCCGTTTGCGTAGGCCCCGCGTGCTGATGATCACGACAATTGAGGTGACGAGGTTGAGGATCAGGAAGTGGCTATGCTCCACGGCGAGGCTGACAGAGAGGAGGATCGAGAGAAACGTGGCGGCGAAGAGAGCCGTTCGGGGCGAGAGGAGGATACAGATGAGAATGGTCGCAAAGGGGGCGACGATGGGGTAGCGGACCGCCTCAATGACATCGGAGGTGCTCTTGAGGAGGATATACTCGGTGAATTTAGCGAAGAGAAGGGTCAAAAGGACGATGCAGACAAAGAGGGCGATTTCCCGCAGCGAGCGGATGAAGGTGGGCTGGCTGATCCGGAAGTAGAGGCCGCTGATCGTGACGAAGATGAGCGAAAGGAGCAGACTCGCGATGATCGTGAGAGGGTCCCATATTTTCCGGCTCTCGGAGATCGCCTGTTTCATCGCCTGCATCATGGTCAGGTGGCGCGAAGTGATCAACTCCCCCTGATCGATGATGCGCGTCCCTGCGACCACTTTCGTTATCTTTTCGGGGACACTGCGGCTCACCTGCGCGCGCAGTGAGCGCTCCAGGGCGACATCTTGCGTGAGCATCCAGGTGCGCTTTTGAAAGGAGTTGACCACGTAGACAATCGTCTGCCGGTTAAAGGCGTCGCTCTGTGCAATTTGCTGTGTGGTTCGGCTCCAAAATTCGGTGGGCAGAGTGAGAGGGATATTCGCCCCCTCGGGGATAAACTCAAAATAGGAGGCATCGGGAGAGCCGAGCTCTTTGACCTTTTGGATCGTGCGCGGATCGGTGAAGCGCGCCTCGAGGAGGAGCGTCTCCAGCTCATCGGCGGCCTTGTACATCTCCTCGAAAGTACTCGATGGGGCAGCCTCGCGCCAATCTTTGTTGTGGATGAGATCTTCCTCGAGGACATAGCGGGCATCGCGGATCTGTCTATCCTCGATCTGGTAGATTTCGCCGATATCCTGCATCGCCTGTTGCTTTAAAACGATGGTCGACTCGTAGTCGGGGAACTCAAAATCGATCTGCGCGACGATGTATCTACCGGCGGTCGTATTGAGTTCGAGAACCTCAAGGCGCACTTCGCGGAAGTGGAGAAACAGCGCCAAACAGAAGACGCAGATGAAGCCGACGATGAGGCGCCAACCCCGGTTATTGGAGGCGAGCCACTCTTGCCACCCCTCCCGAAGCCGATCCCGATTTTTTTCCATAATTCGGAGTATACCAAATTTTCCTTTTCGATGTATCACCACAGAAGAAGAGAAGAGGGAGTCGGGCACCTCGTGGACACGGTACCCTTAGCGTATTTCGTGCCCGTGTGCGTGCCCGTGCCTGTGCCCGATTTTTCTAATGAAGCTTATCTAAAACTTTCGTATAATCATGAACATGGCTCAAAAATATCAGGTCATCGCCCGCAAGTATCGCCCCCAAGCTTTTCGCGATGTGGTAGGGCAAGAATCTGCCGTAACCACGTTGAAAAATGCGATCCGTTTCGACAAGGTGGCCCACGCCTATCTTTTCTGCGGTTCGCGCGGTGTGGGGAAGACGACGCTCGCCCGCCTCTTTGCCAAGGCGCTCAATTGCCACGCCCTCACTTCCGACCTCGAGCCGTGCAACCAATGCCCCTCCTGCCTCGAGATCATCTCGGGCCAATCGCTCGATGTGATCGAAATCGACGGCGCCTCCAACCGAGGCATCGACGACATCCGCCAAATCAACGAAACGGTCGGCTACGCTCCGAGCCACGGCGAGTACAAGATCTACATCATCGACGAAGTCCACATGCTCACCAAGGAGGCGTTTAACGCCCTCCTCAAAACACTCGAGGAGCCTCCCGAACAAGCAAAATTTTTCTTTGCCACGACAGAACCCCACAAGGTGCTCCCCACTATTATTAGCCGCTGCCAGCGGTTCGATCTCGCGCGGATCCAGCCCGATCTCATCACCGCCAAGCTCGGCCAGATCGCCGCCGACCTCTCCCGCACCGTCGACCCAGAGGCCCTCCAGCTCATCGCCCGCTTTGCCGAAGGGAGCCTCCGCGACGCCGAGTCGCTCTTCGACCAGATCCTCTGTTTTGCCGAAAACACGATCACCGCCTCCACTGTCCGCCAGTCGCTCGGCCTCGTCCCGCAAGAACTTTTTTTAAATCTCGACCAGGCCTTTTCTGAATACCGGCTTGCCTACGCCTTCGAGCTGGTCGACCAGCTGTTCCAGACCGGCAAGGACCTCGCCCACTTCCTCGAGCAGCTCATCGAACACTACCGGAACCTCACCCTCTCCCGCACCCTGGGCACCCCCCACCCTTCCGCCCGTCTCTACACACAGCAGCAGTGTCTCCATATTCTCGACCTTCTCATCAACGCCGAAACCTCCTTTCAAAAAAGTCCTTACCCTCGCATCGCCCTCGAATCGATCCTCCTCCAAATCATCCGCAGCAAAAACCGGATCCCCATCGAGGTGCTTGTCCGCAGGCTAGAGGAACGCAAAACGCAGAATGCAGAATGCAAAACTGAAGAAGAAATTATTACTCCTACCCCTCAAGAGGAACGCAAAACGCAAAATGCAGAATGCAAAACTGAAGAAAAGACTGTAACCCCTCTTGAGTTGAAGCCAGTGCCCTTTAATCCGTTTGCGGCGGCCCCGGCCCCGGTCCCCGCTGTGGCTGTAGCGGCCCCCGCTCTGGGGAAACATCCGAGCCACTACGATACTCTCATGCGGTTCGCGGCTATCGAGCTCGAAGGTACAGTAAAAAAATAACTACGGAGTTTGTCATGGGAAGCGGCTTTTCAAAGATGAAAAAACAGGCCAGGCTGATGCAGGAACAGTACAGCCAAATCAAAAATAATTTGGAAACCACCCTCGTCGAAGGATCTGCCGGAAATGGACTCGTCACAGTCACTCTAAACGGCGCCAGAGAATTAAAAAAAATCGTCATTAAACCCGAATGTGCAGGCGATGTAGAGGGACTTCAAGACCTCATTCTAGGTGCATTTCAAAACGCATCTTCCAAAATAGATATTAAAAATAATCATTTCACTTCTTAAATTATTTAGTCGATCGTAAGTTATTATTGCAGTTAACTTAAATGTCAAATTAGTGTATCATCTATCGCGAAACGATGAATAAACTTAGGAGACATTATGTCAGAAGCTTTATCAGTTCAAGCAGCTACGCCGTCTATTTCTTTGAAAGATCGCGCCGCTCAGAATTTACAAAATAATAAGTATCAAGTAATCGGCTCT
>DATIIR010000146.1:0-13838 GCA_035479435.1 Chlamydiales bacterium | reverse complement strand
AACTCCACTTCGACGCTGACATTCGTACTGCTGTCCTCGGTCCCTTGCGTAAAGGAGACAAGCACTCCTTTCGAAATATACTTGCCCACTTGGAGGGAGACCATTTCGCCCCCTTCTTCGGTGGGCTCGGCGATGACGCGGAGGCGGTCGACGCCAAGGGAACGGCGGGTGCTCTCCATGATGTCGGAGCCCGTGCCGGCCATGCCGGCAACCGAGGAGGCGAGCTGAAGCGCCTGAAATCCGGAAATGTCTGCAAGATCTTGGCCAAAGAGGAGGTACGACATAATGGAGCCAAGGGGAAGAGGCGGTACTGATTGGAGGGTGATCTGAGGATCGTTGATGGGGCCTTTGAGGCGCGCGATGACAGAGACGCCGTGCGTCTCTATCGCACCAGCGATGTTGATGTTGGGCATCTCGTGTTCCGCGCCAGAAAAGGTGACCGATCCGTCGGTGAGCTTAAAGCTGCGGCTCGAAAAGTTGAATTCGCCATCGATGAGCTCGAGTTTCCCTTTAGCTGCAAGAGAGGTGAAGGTGCCGCCGATGTGGAAATCGCCTCGCCATTCGGACGAGAGGCCTCGGCCCGAGATGGAGACCGACTCGGGGGCGGTGACGTGGAGGTCGAGGTAGAGGGGATAGGGCTGATAAGAGGTCTCGGGTGGAGGGACGGGATGGATCGGGTTGACGTAGACAACCTGGAGATTGGGAAGGGGACGGGGGATATGGTCGGGGATCGAAAGCTCACTCTTGATGATCCGAACGTCGCCCTTCGCAAGTGCAGAAGAGGTGTTCCCCTCGATGTGGACGTTGCCCTCAGCCGATGCAGCGACGAGATCGATCTCGACAAACTGGAGATTTGTGAAGGCGAGATCGAGCTGGAAAGGGTAGAGATCGCCTTGTTGCAATTTGATTTCGCCTGTGGCGTTGAGGGTACCAGTTCCTAGCGCGTCTTGTGCCTTAAAGGAGCGGAGGCGGAGGGTGTTTTTTTCTGCTGCAAAATCGGCGGTGATGTTGCGGAGTTGGGTGCCGGTGTAGTAGTTCTCGTAAAATCCATTTTCAAAGCGGAGATACCCCTCTAGTTGGGGGCGATAGAGGGTGCGGCTCAATTCTAGATCGCAGTGGCAGGCGCCTTCGAGGCGGTGGGGGCCAAAGTTGAGGAAGTCGAGGAAATCCTCAATGCGCCCATCGAGGGCGATGTGGCCGCTGCTGTTTTTATGGGTGAGAAGCTCCGCTTCAAAGGGCCACAGGGAGAAGTGGATGGGGAGGGAGAGGTCGAGATTGAGGAGCGGAGTATTGCGGACATTGAGGGCCCCTTTGAGACTGAGGAGGTCTCGGTCAAAGTGCCCTTCAAAGGCGCCAGCGGCATTGAGCTTCTCATTGAGGCCGAGCGAGGCGACCTCCATCTGTTCGATCGAGGCCTTGAGATCGCCCTGCAACAGGTTTCCCGCTTCGTGGATATCGGCTTCGAGATCGAGGATCCCAACGACCGATAGATCGAGGGGATTTAGCGAGAGAAAATCGAGCGGGAGGCGGTGAAAGCGAAGGCGAGCATCGGTTCGATCGCCGTTGCGGTCGATGTGGACGAAGGCGGTGGAGCCGGCGATGGTGATTTCCGCTTCGGGAAGGCGGAAAATGTCTTGCGTGTACTCAAAATGGACCGGCTTCGTGAGGACGAAGGGGTGATTGAAAAAGGTGCCATCGAAATTCTCAATGTCGGCGATAAAATGGTCTCTCCAAGAGCCGTTGATGTGCACCTCGAACGGGTGTTTCCATTTCCCCTCGCCAAAGAAGGTGAAGGTCCAGTAGTCTTTCTCTCCTGTCGTCTCAAAACTGCCCGATTCCAAGAGGAGATTGTTCCATTTCGCCCGCTCAAACTCGAAGTCTGCGGTCCCTTTAAGCGATTGAAAGGGATCGAGGAGATCGGAGTAGACGGAGACTTTTTGAGCGAAAAGGGTTTTGTAGTAAAAGTCGGAGGCCGTGACATCGAGGCGGAGCCCCTGCGATTGATCGACGAGGTGCCACTCCGCTTTCCCTTCGAGTTTTCCATACGCATTGGGGATGTGGAGCGCTTGGAGATTTTCGATGGCGAAGGTGGTGATCCCAATGAGGCGCCAGTCGGGGAGTATCTCTAGATCGAGAGTCGCTTTCCCGTAGGGGCCTACTCCGATTTCTCCCTTGATGTTGCGGTGGGAGAGAACTCCCTCTGCACTCCCTTCCACTTTGTCCCACTGCCATGTGCCTTGGATCTCATAGGCGCCCTCTTTGCGAGTGGCTGAGAGGTGAGCTAGAAACGGATGGAGCTCCGATTGGATCTCCCCCTTTGCGGAGGCGATCTGGTAGGCGGGGTCGAGTTGCATTTGCCCTTTGGCTACGACGAGGGGATTGGCAACTGTGTAGAAGAGGAGCCGATTGGTGAGATCGAGGTAGGTGGTTAGGGTCCACGCGTCGATCTGCCCTTGGAGGAAGGCACTCCTTTTGCTCATTCGGAATTGGCCCTCAAAATCAAACGGGATTCCCTTTTCAAATGAGATTCCCTTCGCTTTCACGTCGGTGAATGCGATCTCGTTTTTGATGAGGCGCCACAGAACGGGTCTCAGGCTGAGCTGTTCGACGGTGATATCGACATTTTTGCCCGTGACGGTGAGCCCTTTCAGTTCGATCTGATGGGGGAGGGTCCCTTCGATGTGGTCGATGGTGACCGCGTATCCTGACTTTTGCAGAGAACTTGTGACGAAGCTCCGGACGAGGTTTTGTCCGATGGTGCTCTGCATCACGGCGTAGACGGCCGCGACGACGATGAAGACGAGGAAGAGCCAAATGCCTATTTTTTTCATCAGAATGTTTGTCCTATGGATACGTAGATTCTAAATGCCGGGTCGATGATCCGGCGCCGATCGAGCGGGAAGCCGATGTCGGCGCGGAGCGGGCCAAAGAAAGTGTAGTAGCGGAGGCCCAAGCCCACTGACTTAAACCACTTGGCGTGGAATTGGGGCAACTGCTCGAAAGTCACCGTCCCAAAGTCGGCAAAGGGGACGATCCCGATCGTTTCGGTGACGCGGAGGCGTGTCTCCGCAGTGAAAAAGACGGCTGACCTTCCACCGTAGGGTTTCCGGTGTTCGTTGAGGGGGCTCACCGTCTTGTAGCGGTAGCCTCGCAAGTCGTCCTCCGAGCCACCTAGGAAGAGGATGGGAAGTGGGATGTGATCCTGTTTTGTCCCGGCAATCGAACCGAATTGAATCCGTCCGGCGAAGATGGCCCGTTTGGTTCCCATGGGGATGTAGAATGTGCCGGTGATGCGCTGTTTGTAGAAGTGTTGGTCGGTGAACCAGAGAGATTGAAATGGGGTCGCCTGGTAGACGATCGAGAAACCGTTGGTTGGGTTCATGAGATCATCTGCCGCGTTGTAGCGGATGAAAAAGGGGAGGCCGGCGAGGAGATAACTCCCGTTGGAGGCGCTATCGGAAACGATGAAGTGCTCCACATCTAGCCCGATCGAAAGATTCGTCCGGTTGTTGAACTTTTTGTCGATGTAATTGGCAAAGGTGTAGGTAAAGGCGATGTAGGCATTGATTTTTTCCCGTTCGATCTGCGCAATCGCACGGTAGGTTTGATCCATGGTGAGAAAGTCGGGCTTTTTATAGGTGATTTTTCCCGAGAGATAGCGCTGCGAAAAGTCGCCGTTGAAGCTCAGGATCTCTCCCATTCCTCGTAAATTGCGGTTGATCCAAGCAAATGTCATACCCGCGCCATCGACCGTAGCGTAATAGGCGCCGATGCTCAATTGCCGGTGCTTGGCCTCAGTGACGTACATCTTCATCGGGAGCTCGCCCGCCCCGTCTAGCTCTTCATCGTGAGAGATCAAAACGGAACTGAAAAGATCGCTATTGATCAGCCGTTTTTGTGTTGCCTCCACGTCGTCTGCCGTGTAAGTCTCTCCCTCTTTCCAAGCGAGGCGGCGCAAGACATAGCTGGACTCAACCGTCTTGAGTCCATGGATGGAGACGGGACCGAATTTGGAGAGAGGCCCCTCTTTGATGCACGATGCCGCGTGAACGGTTTTATCCGCCATGTCGACCACGACCTTCCGTTTCTCGACGCTAGCCAAAGGGTAGCCACACTGGGCTAAATGGGTTAACAAGTTGAGTTCGGCGTTCACGATGTTGACAGAGACGGCTGGGATGCCGATCTTAAGCCCGAGACTTTCGGGAGTAAACGATTGGCAAGTGGGGAGGGACGCGTGCTCAGTGCAATCTCCCTGGAAGATCTCGTAGGAGCTGATCGTATATTGGGGGCCTGGGTGGATTAAGATGTAGACTTGGACCACTCCGTTTTCGTTTCCCACATCGGAGGTGACCGTCGCGTCGTAGTAGCCGTAAGCATGCAATACTTTGAGGAGAGCGGGGATGTCGGAGGCGATGCGATAGCGAAGGCCATTGATCGATTTGGGCGGGCGATCTTGCAAGACGACCAGATCGGAGACATCGAAGATCGCCTTCATCACTTCCTGATCCTTCATGCCGACAAAGTTGAGCTCGTACGGGAGCGCTGCGAGAAAAGCGGGAGCAAGCAAAGAGAGGAGCAGTCGTTTCATCTCAGCTTGTGATTGTGCCGGAAGAAAAAGACTTCGTCAAAAAAAATCTTTCGGATACACTACTTTGTTTTTATGAGAAGAACTCGTTCGGAAGCTATTTACGCGAGGGCCTGCTCGGTGATTCCGGGGGGCGTCAATTCTCCCGCCCGTTCATTTAGGAAGCTGGGAGTGGTCCCTCTCGTCGTCGAATCGGGAGCTGGAGATTTGATCCGCGATGTCGATGGGAATCAGTTCATCGATTTTTGCGGCAGCTGGGGATCGCTGATTTTGGGACATGCCCACCCGCAAGTCGTGAAAGGGGCAGTTGAGCAGATCGGAAAAGGCTCTTCGTTTGGCATTTCGACCGAAATTGAGGAGAGGATTGCCGCCAAAATTGTGGGGCTTATCCCTTCGCTGCAAAAGATCCGATTTGTCAATTCGGGAACGGAAGCCACGATGACCGCCATGCGGCTGGCTAAGGGATTTACCGAGCGCTCCAAAATCATCAAGTTCACGGGACACTACCACGGCCACAGCGATTCGCTCCTGATTCAGGCGGGCTCTGGCGTCGCGAGTCTCAACCCGCTCGCCACCTCAAAGGGCGTCAACGTCAATACCATTGCCGACACCCTTTGCTTTCCCTTTAACGATTTCCACGCCATCCGCTCGTTTTTCCGCGAGTCGCCCCTCGCCTCGCAAGTGGCGGCCGTCATCCTCGAGCCGATCACCGCGAACATGGGCGTCGTACCTCCCGAGCCCGGGTTTTTGGAGACCCTTCGCGAGGAGACAGCCCGAGTGGGTGCCCTGTTGATTTTTGATGAGGTGGTCACCGGTTTCCGCGTCGGGTTGACCGGGGCGCAAGGACTTTACGGCATCGAGCCCGATCTCACTTGCCTCGGCAAAGTAATTGGCGGCGGATTTCCCGCGGCAGCTGTTGGCGGCAAAGCCAAGATCATGGATTGTCTCGCCCCACTTGGGCAGGTGTATCAGGCGGGGACCCTGTCGGGCAATCCCGTCGCCATGAGGGCCGGGTTTGAGACGCTCTCTCTGATCGAGCAGGGGGGATTTTATGAAAACCTCAGGAAAAAAGCGGATCGCCTCACTCTACCCATCGTCGAAGCACTGGCGAAGAAAAAGTGCAATGCGTGCCTGCAGCAAGCCGGATCGATGTTCAACCTCTTTTTTGGCTTGAGCAAGGTGCGTTCCAAAGAGGCCTTGCATGTGCTCGATGAGAAGAAATTTGCCCAGCTCTTCCAGTATCTCTTTGAGAGGGGCATCTATATCTCTCCCTCGAGTCACGAGGCGTGGTTTATGTCTGCGGTCCACCTGGACGATCACATCGATTATACGGTAAAAGCCATCTGCTCATTTATTGAGGCTCATCTATGACCACACTTCCCCTTACAGCCGAAGCCTATGCTGTGGAGAGATTGCCCTCTGGTTGGGCGACAGCCGATGTGACCCTCCGCCACACCGATGGGAGGCTCACCCATCGAACCGAGATCATCGATTTGCGATCGACTCCGAACAATCGGTATCTCCATGAACCGGTTGTAATGATCGCCTTTAAGTGTTTTCTTCTCTTTGCCGCTAAAGTGCCCCTCTATTTTCTCATCTATTCGGCCTATCAGATTCTCCGAACGCCGATTGTTGCGATTCTCCACCTTTCGCCTACCGCCCTGGTTAAAGAGATTTGGGCTATTGCCCGCATTCCCTTTTATTTTATCGCGCTTGAAGTGGCTGCCCTTTACGGCATTCTCAAACCCCTTGAGGGGCGAGCTCTTTTCAACGAACTGGAGCGTGCACTCCACGGTGGGAAGGGACTTCGCCAAACCGTTGAGTATCAGAAAGAGAGGCCGCCATTGGAATGGTGCAAGGAAGGGTTTACAGAGCTTGAGCCTAAATCGGCCATTACCATTGCTTTTTGTATGTATACGCGGGGCACAGTCAACGACCCCCACATTGAAGGCGTTAGGGTAATTCCCCCAGCCGCTTGACTTCGAGCTGCGATTCGGCGACGAGGATTTTTTTATTTTCCACTTCGATGATGTAGAGCATAGTTTTTGGGCTGATCATCCTTTTTTCAAGGATTTGGATCGCCTGTTCGCCCCCCCCTTTTTGGAGTCGATTTTGAATGAGGCGTCTTAGAAACCAGTAGGAGATAAAAAGCAGAGCGACGAGAACGATGAGGGAGAGGAACATTTTCACAGCGGTAGCGCCCAGATCGCCTGGCGGCATCTGCGCGGCCGATTCAACTGCAGTAGCTGTGGTCGATTCCAATTCAATAGACATAGCACCACTATGAGAGAATCTCTAATTTCTTACAAAGAAAAAACCCGCAGAGAGATCTCCGCGGGTTTTGTCAGACAAAGGTCTATACACGAGGAGCAGCAGCACCAGCAGCAGCTTCGATCGCAGCAACGGCCGCACCGACAGCACCTTGAGCAGGAGCAGCGGCAGCAGGAGCTGGAGCAGCAGCACCTTGAGCAGGAGCAGCGGCAGCAGGAGCTGGAGCAGCAGCAACTGGAGCAGGAGCAGCGGCAGCAGCTGGAGCAGCGGCAGCAGGAGCAGGAGCAGGAGCAGGAGCTTCTTGAGCTGGCAACGCTGGTGGCAATACAGGTACAGCGCCGGCGGCAGGAGCAGCGGCGGCAGCAGCAGCAGGAGCAGCGGCATCAGCAGCTGGAGCGGCTGGAGTCGCAGCAGCTGGAGGAGCGGCTGGTTGATTAGTCTCTTCTCGAACTGAACTGACGCAGTATTCTTTGATTGACTTACATACATTGCCCAATGCAGCCAATGGAGCCACAACAAGGAAAAGGAGCAATGCTGCAAATATTTTCGTTACCTTGGTGCAAGTGCTTACGGCTGGGGTAGCTTCTGTATCAATTCCAAACCAACCCTTCATGTTCACTGGAAGATTTCTATGAGTCCAATCAACATAATTGTTGTGCCATTCTATGCATCTCTGACCAAAAGTTTTTGTAGCTGGAGCTGCGGGTGCAGCTGGTGCTGGAGCTGGAGCTGCGGGTGCAACTGGAGCTGTAGCAGCTGGTGTTACCATAAATTACCTCTCTAGGTTTACTGTTTTTGCCCCTGACCATCTAAGGTCTCAAGGCTGGTTAATAAAAACTTCAAAAATGAGATAGGTACTTATACGTCATGGGGAGAGATTTGCACAAGCAAAAAATTTTAATCCGATCTTTATGCCTTATTTACCGAGAGAATATTTCTTAAATCTGCTATCTTGGGTCCATGGCATTAAAAGGTTGGATCGCCCTCGATATCGATGGCACGATTACTCTCGATAAGTATAGCGTCCCGGGCGAGGTGACCTCGTTCTTGCGCCGGTTAAACCTCGACGGGTGGGGTATTGTCCTCGCGACGGGCCGCCCCTTTGCCTTTGCAGCTATGGCACTTAGCCTGTTCGATTTCCCCTTTACAGTCTTGGCTCAGAATGGGTCGATCGGGCTCGACATGCCCTCTCGGAAGATCCTCTTTAAGAGGTATATTTCGGCCCATCTAATCCCTCTCGTTGAGCAAGCGTATCAGGGGATCGATACTGATTTTCTCATCTATGCCGGTTATGAGAAGGGGGATTTTTGCTATTGGCGTCCCCATAGGATGTGCAAGGAAGATCTGCAGTATGTAGACGATTTGCAGAAGAGGCAAAAGGAGAATTGGCAGCCCGTTGAGAGCTATGAATCGGTTCATCTCGACACATTCCCCCTAATCAAGTGCTTTGGGCCCAAGCATCGGATGAAAATAGTTGCGGACCGCCTTCTTGCCACGGGGAAGTTTCAAGTAGCTATGATCCGCGATCCCTTTGTCGAAGGGTTTTTCCTCCTTCTCGTCACAGATCGTCTCGCATCCAAGGGGCAATCGCTCAATGCTCTCTTTCAACTAAAGGGGCGCGGCGCCAAAGTGATCGCAGCTGGCGACGATGAGAATGACATTAGCCTTCTTCAAGCGGCTGATATAAAGATCGCCATGGCTCATGCCCCCGAATCGCTGCAGCAAGTCGCCAACTTCATCGCCCCTCCCACGCACCAACAAGGCATCATTCACGCCATCCAACTGGCCCTTAAGCAATGTTAATTGAAGAACTGAAAAAACAGACTCGGGGCTTTGATCTCGCCGTCTCGGCCGGCCGCAAACGCCTTAGCGCCCGCACCCATTTTGTTCATGATGAAGAGACGATTCCCCTCTACGAAAATTTCTGTTTTGCCTTCGCCCTCATGCGTCAAAAAACGGCCGAAGCTGTCACGGAGGGGAAGGAGCTCATCGATCGCCTTCTCGCTTTCCAAACCCCCGATGGCCATTTTCCCACCTATCTGCACGATTATCCCCGCGCCTTTGATTTTCAAATGGGTCTTAAAATTGCCCCTATCCTGATCTATCTCCTTCGCGACTACGCCCCGGTTCTTGGCGATCTCAAGCACAAAATCGACACCGCCCTCAAGCGCATCCTCTCCACCCGACCAGAGAAACCCTTTTGGGAAAACCGCTATCGCGCTTGCATCAACGAACCCCTTCTCGACACAGCTCCTCTTGATTGGACTCAGTGGCTCATCACCGCCCAACTCGCAGGCCAAACCCACTTTTCCCTTCCCTACGACCCCGATTTGCAGCTCCTCACCTCCTCAGACATTCAAGAGAAAAGCGAGCCCGCTCCTCATCCGATCGAGTGGCTTCTCGCCGAAGGGCACTATACCCCCCGCCTTCTCCGCGACCATCCCCACCAACTCCTCGTCGCCCCCCTTTTCCCCCTCACTTACGACCCCATCCCTTCAACCAACCCTTCTTTTCGCCTTTTTTGGCAAGGGAGCACACTCCACAGCCTCGTTGCTAAGACACTCCAATTTGACCTTTCTGAAGAGGTGCAGATGGGGAGGCACGACCTCTTTGAGGCAGCCCTTTACACTGACGTATCGCCTGAAACGCAAATCTTTGTTGAGGGGCGCAAAGCGACGACATTCAAGTTAGGGGACACGATAACCATTCAGACGCCAACATGGACGATCTCTATCCGCTTTGAGCTGACGCAAGGAGCGGGAGATTATTGTGGTCATATCTTTAGGGCGAATCGTCCCAGCCAAATTGCCAACAAGGGGGCGCTCCAATACGAAGCCTACGATTGGCAAATCGGCCTGCGCACGCTACGCCGCCCCGGCCCCGCCCAAATCACCATTCACGTAATTAACCCTCTGGGCAAATAAGCTGGTTTCTCGGCTAGAAATTCTAAGCGATGAGAACGGGAAAAGAACCCCCCGTAACCTCCGTAGTGATCTTCCCGCTCTTGCTTAATCTGAAAACCGGAGCGGGTCACGATCTCGCGAGCAAAGTCTTTGCCCGGGTAAAAATGGGCTCCCAGTTTGCCCATAGATTCCGTGAGTTGATCGCCCTCTGGATTTGATTTGTAGTAAATCGTCCCAATGAACTTTCCGCCTGGCCGGAGGGCTTGGAAGATCTTATCCATCGTCGCTTTGAGTTTGGCGGGAGGAAGGTAGGGGAGAGTATCGACGCAAATGACTGCATCCACGTTCTTTGGATAAGGGTGCTCTGTTAGATCCGCACAGATCGTTTGGGCTCGATGTAATTGATTCCAGTTGGACCCTTTGAACACGCGTAATCCTATCTCGTTCACATCGTACCCATCGATGGCACTTTTTTCCTCTTCGATCAATGTTACCTTACAGCCTTTGGCTACGAGGGGGAGTGCGTTCGCTCCGGTCCCACCACCGAGGTCTAAAACGGTTCCCTTGAAGTCAGGTCGGATAAGATGTTTATAAACAAACTCCGAAGTGGCATCGCAAGACAGCATTATCGTTCTTTTGGCATCCGCAACACTTGGGTATGTCGTATCGCCTGCAACAAAAGGTCCACTTTCCTCAGCGGCAGTGGGCGTGGTCTCAATTCTTTCCCAAAATGCCGTATCGGACAATGGTTTCTGGGTTGGCGGACATACCATTTTTTTAACTGCATAGCCCGTAACTGCAGCCAACGCTAAACCGGTCGCTACGGCCTGCCCCACATTGACTGGATAACCATAAACTGAAACCGTTGAAACCATGAAATGAACCCCCCTAATTTATGAAGCAGGGGAGTATAGAGAGGGGGCGATTAACCCGCAACGGCTGCGCCCTCTATACTGCGTGTCGAGCTCCTAAGAGGTCTTTGATCTTGTTGCCAACACCTATGAGTCGCTCTTTGGGCTCATTAGAGAAAACGAAGCGCAAGTATTTGCCTGCGGTCTCTCCCCAGCCAATCATGGGCGTCGCCGCAATTTTGGCTTTGGCGAGCAGTTCTTGAGCGAGGGCCGAAGAGGTTGTTCCTAGCGCCTCTGCATCGAGCAAAAGGGACCATCCCCCATGGGGAGGAATGACGGGTAGTCCGCTCATCTCCCGAAGCAAGGTATTGCGTCTCTCTTCCCACACTGCGACAGCGGCTCTCAATCCATCGTCGCGTGCATTCAGGGCGGCCGCTGCGCCAGCCATGCTGATGCCCGTTTGACACACGACATTGGATATGCTGATGAGTCCGATGTCGTTCATGATATTCTTCGGACCGACAACCCAACCCACGCGCCATCCGATCATCCGCAATTCTTTGGAGGCGGCTCCCACAGTGATTGTCCGCTCTTTCATCTTGGGCAATGAGGCGGGGTGAATGACGTGTCGCCCGTCGTAGAGAATCCGCTCCATCGCCGCATCGTAGAGAAGCCATGCGTCGGTCTTTAAACAGGCGCGCGCAATCGCTTCCCATTCGGAAGCATTCAAGATATGGCCTGTTGGCATGCCGGGGCTTATTACGATGACCCGCGTGCGCGGCGACGCCGCTTTTTCAAGTGCATCGCAATCTAAGCGCCAACCAGCGGGGGAGGGGATCAGAGGAACAAAGATAGGCACTCCACCCGCAATGCGGATCCGATTGATGATCCCCGCATATGTAGGGTCGGTGACGATGACTTCGTCTCCCGGTTCCACCATCGCGAGAAGGCAATTCAAAATGCCCGACATGCCTCCAGCTGTGATGATGCACTCGGAGCGCCAATCATACTCGGCTCCAGACACCCTCGATACCCGTTGCGTCGCGGCTTTTCTCAACTCATCTTGTCCGAGGAAAGGGAGGTAGCTGTTGTTTACGTCTTCGCCAACCCCATTTTTGGTTGCCTCAATGGCTACTGCGGGAGGTGCTATGTCGGTATCGAGATTTTCGAGGCGCAAAATCTCAGGATCGTGGGCTGCATCGGCGGCATTTCCCATTCGGTCGACCCCAATCCCGGGGACGTGAGAAAGTCTTGATACTCTCGTTGTGCGTGGCATAAACAACTAACCCACAGTTGCAGTTTTGCATTCTGCATTTTGCGTTTTGCATTTCTCTGTTGTGAAGCCCATCGCGTGCATGCCGTTGTCGACGTAGAGCACGGTGCCGGTGATGGCTGAGGCGAGAGGGGAGAGGAGGAAGGCGGCGGCTGCGCCCACTTCTTCTGCCTCGAGATCTTTGGTGAGCGGCGCATTGGCTCTGGCGTAGGCGATCATGTCATCGATCATCCCAATCGCTTTGGCGGCTCTACTGCGGAGGGCGCCCGCTGAAATGGCATTGACACGGAGATTCCACTTGCGCCCCGCTTCCCATGCGAGTACGCGCGTGTCGCTCTCTAGGGCTGCCTTGGCCGAACTCATGCCGCCGCCATAACCGGGGACGACGCGCTCAGAGGCGATGTAGGTGAGGGAGAGGACGGAGCCGCCTTGGGCCATAATGGGGCCGAAATGGGCGACGAGGCTGATGAGCGAATAGGAGGAGGAGCTAAGCGCGGCGAGGTAGCCCTTGCGCGAGGTGTCGAGGAGATTCTTCGTCACTTCGGGGCCGTTGGCGAGGCTATGGACCAGGATGTCGATCTGGCCGAAGTCGGCCTCCACCTGTTTAGCCACCTCAGAGATCGTGTAGCCGGAGAGATCGGCGTAGCGCTTGTTCTCCCGCACCTCTTGAGGGACGTCTTCCATCTTGTCGAAGACAGCGTCGATCGGATAGAGCTTTGCGTACTCGAACATCTGGCCATTCGTCATCTTGCGCGACTCGTCGAACTTGCCGGCCGCCCAAGACATCTTGAAAATCTTAACGACAGGGGCCCATGTGCCGATGAGGATCTCAGCGCCCGCCTCGGCCAACGCCTTGGCAATCGCCCAACCGAAACCTTGGTCATCGCCGATCCCTACGATCAGCGCTCTCTTCCCTTTTAAGTCGATCTGAACCATAAAACCCCTTCTTTTGGCCTGTGAATATAGCAAATGATAGGGTAATCGGGAAGGAAAAAGGGGCGAAATAGAGTTTTTTCTTGATACCGAGATAAAAAACTTCTATATGTGAGGTGAAAAAGAGGGTTTATCTATGCGCACAATCGCAATTGTCAATCAAAAGGGTGGGTCGGGGAAAACTACAACCGCTGTGAATCTGGCCGCCGCCCTGGCCGAAGCCAATAAAAAAGTTCTATTGATCGACCTCGATCCGCAGGCTTCCGCTTCGATGTGGTACGGTTTTAAAGACAAAGGGAAAGGGCTCTTCTCCGTCCTAACCGAAGATGAAAAGTTTGAAAACATCATCGAGAAAACCGATGTCAATGACCTGCACATCATCCCTTCCTCTACACTCCTATCGGGCGTCGAAAAAGCGCTGGCCAACGAAGTGGCTTCTGAAAGCATTCTGAAAAATAAGTTGGAGATGTTGGCCCATAAACCCTGGGATTTCATCCTCCTCGACTGTCCGCCGACGCTCGGTATCCTCTCCCTCAACGCCCTGACACTGGCCAAGGAAGTTCTGGTGCCCGTCGAAGCCCACGTGATGGCGCTCCACGGCCTCGTCCAGCTGCTCCGAACGATCAATCTGGTCAAACAGAGACTCAACCCGCGCCTCGAAATCACTGGAATCCTCGCTTGCCGCGTCGACTACCGAACGAAACACTCGCAAGAAGTGCTCACCCAGTTGCGCACCCGCTTTGAAGGAAAGGTTTGTACCTCAGTGATTAGGGAAAATATCCGCCTAGCCGAAGCGCCGCTCCACCTCAAGCCAATTACCGTCTACGATACCCACTGCAATGGGTCGGCTGACTACCGAAAATTGGCGCAAGAGATCATGGGGAGCCCTTCGCCTTCCGCGTCTTCTTAATCGTGCGCCTCTGCCAGCCCTCTGAAGTCAATACCCGCTCGTGAGGCACTGTCTGTAAGACTTTTTTTGGCTTAGGCTCTTCTTTATCCTTCTTTCTGAAAAAGATCATGCA
>DATIIR010000145.1:0-34092 GCA_035479435.1 Chlamydiales bacterium | reverse complement strand
AGGGCCCCATTTGACGGCATAGGCGTGTCCTGTGGACAAATTGTCGTAGACGACTGGCAGATAGCCCGCTTTGGCCAGCGCTTTGCACGTATGGCTTCCAATGTAGCCAGCACCGCCAGTAACAAGAATCGGTGTACCCATGTCTCGATTGTAGTTGAAAGGGGAATGAGTTGTCAAATTTGTTTAACCCATCTTGGGCTGAATACCTGCTAGGTTAAGAATTGGGAGAGCCGCTGCTTCAACTAAGCGTTGCGAGGCAACGAATTCTAAGTAGCGTGCGTGGAGTTCGTCAACCATTTCTTTCGGGAAATCCTGAACTGTTACGGCGGTGCTATCAGCCTGTTCCATTATCGCTTCAGCGGTCATTCCGGGATTTGCATGAGAGCCACGCGTTACGGCCTCTTTTAATGCGTGTATGGCAGCTGCGGTTTTATAGCGTGTGGCCCTTCTCTCGATCTCACCTTGGGCGTCTATATTGAGCCAATAGTCGGGGAAGAAAACCATGAGTTCCCCCCTATCATCAAGAGGTCCGTCTATTCCTTGATACACTTGACCTTTTACTGTTGCGGATGGGGCTGCTGCTGCCATGTCTTCCTCCAATGAGTTTTGAAAGCGCGACATAGTAGCCGATGAGGAAATTTCCCCACAACTAGTAATCGAACCTACCGGAGACTACTAGCCCTTGGGTGGTGAGGTCCTCGTGATTGGGTAGGAAGGAAAAGGTCGATTCGTTTGCTCCAGCGAAGAAATGCTTGAACTTGTTCTGGCCAAAATAATCGCTGAATTCCCAGCCAGCTTGGAGACGGACTGCCCCTTTGTTCGCGCAGAACTGGTAATCCCAACGGATTCCTAAAGTTAAATCTGCAGTCGCCACATTTTGCTGATACTCGTCGCTGATATCGTACTGGGTGGTGGGAGTGACAGTTTGAGTCAGTATCTCCTTTTGCTTCACTTCAAAGGTGCCGTAAAGCAAAGAACACCCCGCATTGCCGAATAGGCTCCAATGGTTCCAAAAAGTCCATTCAGTGTCTAGACCGGCTCTGAGGCCAACACCAGTGAAATCACAGCTCATCTGGATATCGTCATGCGTAACGGGTGTCCCATTGTCTCCGCCGTTTGAGAATGTCTTGTAACTCTGGTCGATCCAAGCTCCTCTCAATCCAAAATGGGGCCGCATGGAGACGGTTCTTGTCACTCTATAGTACCGAGCCATCTCGCCATCCAGCGTATTCAAATGGAGCTTCCAACTAGCACCTATCGAGCTAATCAGGTCACCTGGAAGAGAGAAAAGCACGGTGTTCCACTCAGGAAATACGAGATCTGTTGTATTCGCCAAACTTCCGCTGGCATCGGTGACAAAATGGGTCCAGTTCGCAAACACTTCCCACTTGTCATGGGGCATTCTGTAGCCGAGGCCCACTCGAAAGCCCGAATCCCATTCGAAATCGATATTCTTGATGTCCCCCGCTTCAGAAGGGTTGTTTTTTACTTGCGTGGCATAGTAAAGTCCGTCTTCAGTGGCATGCAGAAAAAGATAGTCGGCTGTCACGTATCCAGAGTGCTTTTTGCACTGGAAATCGGGCTTCACATAGTTCCTCGATTGCATTTGCCGTTCCAGAGCTTCGATCCTATTTTCCGTTGTTTGCTGCACAGCGAATGAACGATCGGCAAAGAGCAAAATCAGAGCAAAAAACCACCTAGACTGCATAAGAATCCTCCCGGTATGTGGAAGTCTAAACCAAGTGTCTGTTTGAGGTCATTATAAAATTTGACGGAATCCATTTTTGTCACTAAACTGCAGCTCATTGTAAGAAGGATTGTGCCATGTTGCGTAGAGGTGTGTGTGTGTTCGTCTGTTTGTGTTGTGGACTTCAAGCTGCTCAGTCTTCCGTCGATCAGAGGCTCAGTGATCTAGAAAAAGAGTACGCCCCGCGGACGAATCCAGATTTATCTAAAAAACATGTGGGGTTCGTGACCGCTGAGTATCTATTTTGGAATGTGGTTGAGGAGGGTCTCGCCTTCGCAGTTGAGGGACCTGATACCGATGTGCCCTCTTCTCCTGTGAAGGGAAAGGTGGATAACCTCGATTTCGAATGGGATTCGGGCTTTCGGGTGGGCCTCGGTTACAGGACGCCTCGCGATAGATGGGAATTTTATGCCAATTGGGCCCACTTTAACACGGATGCTTCAGGTGATGTGGCGCACATATCCAATTTGATCTACCCCCAATGGACAAGCGAGATCGTATCGATTCCCGAAGAGTCGGGTCCGATTACCTCTTTGAGCGCCCATTGGGATGTCCACTTGAATGTCTTAGATGGGGAAGTCGCAAGATATTATCCAGTGAGCCACTATCTCTCTTTGAAACCCCATGTGGGGGTTCGAGCGGCTTGGATCGATCAACACTACAACACGCATTTGTTTGGGGGAGTTGCTGACGATATTCAGGTGATTGAGAATATCTTGACCATGCGGAACGATTTCAGAGGAGTGGGATTGCGCGGTGGTTTAGACACGGAGTGGACGATGAGCCATCGTTGGAGTCTTTTTGCCAACGCGGGTGCTTCGCTTCTCTACGGAGCTTTCCACATCAGTCGTGTGGAAGATCAACAATCGACCACTTCAGCTATGGCCACCATATTCAATGTGCCGAGAACTTCCCATCAAATGGTAGGAACGGCCGATCTAGCGCTTGGAGTGCGCTTGGATCATACCTTCAAAAATATGTGCAGTGCCGTCCGCTTGGAACTGGGTTGGGAGTACAACAACTTCTTCGGCCAGAATAAGTTTCCCCTTTTCTTATCGAGCGATTCAGCCGTAACTATGGCCACTTCGGCAGACCTCACTGCTCAAGGGCTCGTCTTCTCAGGGCGATTTGATTATTGATTTACGACTTTCTCTGGAGGATTTTGGCGACGAGGGCGGCGAGCTTACCGCCTTGGTTGGGGAGCTGTTGGAGGTTGTGGAAGAGGGAGCGCTCGAGGGAGCGGAGCTTCTCGAGGAGGGCGGTGGGGCCGTAGAGGGTGATGGCGGTGGCCTTGTGGTGGGCGGCGTCGGAGCCGGCGGTTTTGCCGAGGAGGGAGGTGGTGGAGGTGGCATCGAGGAGGTCGTCTTGGAGCTGGTAGGCGAGGCCTAGGTCGTGGCCGATGGAGTCGAGAAGGGGACAGTCGACGCCAGAGGCGATACGGCCGAGTTCGAGGGCGGCACTGATGAGAGAGGCGGTCTTGCCGACGTGCATTTGCAGAAGGGTCTCCTCATCGATGTCACAGCCTTGAGATTCGATGTCGATGACTTGGCCGCCGATCATACCGGGGGCGCCGGCACGGGTGGAGAGGGCTCGGATCATGAGGAGTTGCTGGTGGGGAGTGAGGTGGGGAGCATTGGAGAGGACCTCGAAGGCGAAGGTGAGGAGGTAGTCGCCGGCGAGGAGGGCTAGGGCTTCACTGTAGACTTTGTGGAGGGTGGGCTGGCCGCGGCGCATGTCGTCGTCGTCCATGCAGGGAAGGTCGTCGTGAATGAGGGAATAGGTGTGGATCATCTCGACGGCGCAGGCGGGGTCGAGGGCGAGAAGGGGATCGGCGCCGAGGGTGGCGGCAGTGGCGAGGGTGAGGAGGGGGCGGAGCCTTTTGCCGGGAGCGAGGAGCGCATAGCGAGCCGCCTCGAAGATGGTCTCGTCGCGAGGGGGGATCAGTTCGCGAAGCCGCGCATTAATGTTTTCGATCATGGATATAGTCTGGTACTCCAATCGAGATATAGTCAAACCCTTTGTTTTTCATGTCGATCGGCTTGTATTGGTTGCGGCCGTCAAAAAAGGCGAGGCCGCGCATCTTCTCCTGAATGGGCTTGAAGTCGACGAGGCGAAATTGCTTCCACTCGGTGATGAGGGCGATGGCGTCGGCGCCTTTGGCTGCATCAAATTCGTCGGTGCACCAAGAGATATTGGGGAGCCCTGTGAGTAGCCGTTTGGCGTTGGGCATGGCGACGGGATCAAAAAGGCGGAGTGAGGCGCCTTGTTGAATGAGCTCCTCGATGAAAGTGAGAGAGGGAGCTTCGCGCATGTCATCGGTGTCGGGCTTAAAGGAGAGGCCCCAGACGGCGATCGTTTTGCCTTTGAGTCCGCCGCGCTTGGAGAAGTAGCGGGCCATCTTTTCGCAGAGCACCCTCTTCTGGCGGTTGTTGACTTCGTCAGCGGCTTGAAGGAGAAGGGGCTCGGTGCCAACCTGTTTGGCAACGGCGATGAGGGCGCGGATGTCTTTGGGAAAACAGGAGCCGCCATATCCTACGCCGGGATAGAGGAAGCTGTAGCCGATGCGGGTGTCTGAGCCGATTCCTTTGCGCACTTCGTTGACGTTGGCGCCGACCCGTTTGCACACGTCGGCAATTTCATTCATGAACGAAATGCGAGTGGCGAGCATGGCGTTGGCGGCGTATTTGGTCATCTCGGCAGAGAGCGTATCCATGAGGAGGATCCGATCGTGACTGAGCGTGAAGGCGGAGTAGATCTCTTTGAGCACTTCGGCGGGTTTGGAATGGTCGGAGCCGATGATGATCCGGTCGGGTTTCAGACAGTCTTGGACGGCGGCGCCCTCTTTGAGGAATTCGGGATTGGAGACGACGTCGAAAGGGGTGGAAGTGATCCCGCGAATGATCGTGGCGACGCGGGCGGCAGTTCCAACGGGAACGGTCGATTTGTTGACGATGATCCGGTAATCGGTCATGTGATTGGCGATGAGGCTGGCGGCTGTTTCGACATAGCTGATATCGCAGGAGCCGTCATCTCGCGATGGGGTCGGTACGGCGATGAAGCAGACGAGCGCTGAGGCAACGCCTTTGGCGTAATCGGTGGTGAAAAAGAGGCGCCGCTGTTTGATGTTCCTGCGGACGATCTCTTCAAGGCCCGGTTCGTAGATGGGTACAACGCCCTGTTCGAGCATACGGATCTTTTCGGCGTCGATATCGAGACATGTAACGGTGTGGCCCATTTCGGCAAAGCAGGCTCCTGTCACCAACCCAACATAACCTGTTCCGACCATCAAGATCTGCATAGCTCTCCTCTATTATGAACACGACATTCGTAACAGAATCGCTATTTCTAAGCAAGAATACCGTCTTGTAGAACATACTTTCTATCGCAAAGAGCGGCGAGATCGGGATCGTGTGTAACGAGAATCAGGCTTTTTTTCAGCGAAATGAGAATCTCTCCGATTCGCTTTGCGTTGGCGCGATCGAGATTGCCTGATGGTTCGTCGGCGAGGATGAGACTCGGGTCATTGCAAAGGGCGCGCGCGATGGCGACGCGTTGCCTTTCGCCCCCAGAGAGGAGTTTGGCGGGAAAATCGGCCCTCTCCTCAAGGCCAACGAGTGAGAGGAGTTCGAGTCCTTTTTTTCTCTCTGCGGAGCGGCGCGCGATGCGGGCGGGCATGAGGACGTTTTCGAGCGCGGTAAAATCTTCGAGGAGGTTGTAGGCTTGGAATACAAAGCCGATCTGTTCGTTGCGGAGGTGAGATGCGTTGGATCTGGTGAGCGGCTCGCCGTTGATTTCGAGGGTGCCTGAGTCGGGCTCTTCGAGGGTACCCAAGATGTGGAGGAGCGTCGTTTTGCCTTCACCCGATCTGCCACAGATGGCGATCGATTCGCCGGCAGCGACGGAGAGGGAGATCCCGGAGAGGACTTTCACCTTCGGATACGACTTAAAAATATGAGAAGCTTTAAGAATCATTCGGACCTCAGGACGGTGGAGGGGCGAATGCGGCTCGCCTTGAGGGCGGGAATGAGGCCGGCAGCAAGCGAGAGGATCGGCGTGACGAAGAGCACGAAGAGGATCGCGTCGGTGCTGAGCTGGTTGGGGAGCGTCTGACCAAAGAAGGCGGGATTGAACGCAGCGTGTCCTTGCAGCGCGCTGAGGAAAGAGACGAGCACATCGAGGTGTTGGAGCGTGAAGAGAGCGAGGATCGCGCCGAGGAGGCAGCTGAGGCCGCCGACGAGGAGGCCGCAAAGGCCGAAGATGAGGGCGATAGAGCGGAATGAGGCGCCCATCGATTGCAATATGGCGATCTCCTTCTTCTTGTCATTGACGAGGAGAACGAGGAGCGAAATGATGTTGCAACAGGCGACGATGAGGATGATGGCGGCGATGAGGAGAAAGAGCGTCCGGTCGCTCTGAAACTGGAGCATCAGGTCTTTTGCAAATTCAAAGTCGCGGAAGGTGTCGATTTTCCAATATTTCGCAATGCCCGCTTGTTCAAAGGCGCTGGCGATTTTCTCCTTGATGGCGGGGGCCTTCGAAAGATCGTCAAACCAGACGAAGATTCCGTTCGTTGGCGTGCCGTCAGGAGAAAATGTTTGATTGGCTGCGTGGATGGTGCGCGTCACTTCGGCGGGGACGATGACGCATTTGTTGCCGATGGAGAGGAGGCCAGGATCGTAAAAGCCATTGACGCGGATGGGGATCTTCTGTTCTTGCGAGGAGGCCGCAGAGGGCGCTACATAACTCAATACGCCGACGTCGCCTATGTGAACGCCACTATCTCGGTAGTTTTTGGGGAGGAGAACGGGGGTTTCAGGTCCTGTGACGGGGCTTTGATCGACGATGAGCGATCGGAATTTGGGGTTTTGGTCTGGCATCGATAGGAGATACGACATCTGCGAGAGGACTCCGCCTCCGTCGCGATAGAGACGCAGGAGGGCGCCTCCGATTTCATAGTCTTGGAAGGGGAGATTGAGGGCGGAGAGCTCCCAATAGGCGGCTTTTACCGGGTCGACGATGTGGCCGTCGGCACTCCGTTCGGGTTTGGGCCAATGGCGGGGCACTTCGGCGTCGAGGTCGACGGCGAAAGGGTCGGAGAGGGCACTTTGCGCTTTCTCGCCGATGGTTTTAAGGGTGTAGTGGGAAGCGGCGGAGAGGCCGTCGATCTGGTAGTAATAGGAGGTGGTGTAGGCATCGGTTGGGGAGATGCGGATGGGAGCGTGGAGGGAGGTGAGCTTATTGAGCCAATTCCGCTCGATGCCGGCCGTCACTGACAAGAAAATCAGGACGAGCCAGACAACGAGGGAGATCACCAAGACCGACATCAACGAGATCAGAGCCGTCGATAGGGACCTCTTCCTCGGGATCAGGTACTTGAGAGCAACACTCAGTTCAAACAATGCTTACTTAGCTTCTTTGAAAGTCACGTGTTTGCGCAGAGTTGAATCATACTTTTTCAGCTCGATCCGCTCTGTGGTATTTCTCTTATTTTTGACAGTCCAATAGCACTCATCGGACTCTGTGCTCTTCAATTTGATATTTTCTCGTGCGCCTTTCGCCATGATGAACCTCTTTAAGGGAGAATTTTAACTGAGAATAAGTGTTTTACGCAAGGGGAACTCTCGTTTGCACTTCGAGGTCGAGGGGATCGCCCACCTGGCCCCTAGCAATAAATTTTTTGCCTCCTAGCCCTGCGATCATCGCGGCGTTGTCGAGACTTAGATTGTGGGGAGGCCAAAAAATGGGCATCTCGGGGAATTTCTCGTGGAAGATCGCTCGGAGCCGCTGGTTGTTGCAAACGCCGCCGCCCAAGAAGATGGCCTGGCAAGGGAAAGTTTGAGCAGCGAGGTGGGCCTTGCGGACGATATCGGTCAAAGCGGTTTCTTGAAACGAGGCGGCGACGTCGCTCTTTTGGCTTTCTGTGAGCACCTGCCCTTTCACGGCGTAGAGGACGGCGGTTTTCAAGCCGCTGAAGGAGAAATCGAAAGGATTTTTCTTTACTTTGCCTGCGCTGAAGGGATAGCTTTTGGGGTTGCCCATTTTAGCGATCCTCTCTATGTGGGGTCCGCCGGGGTAGGGGAGTCCCAAGAGGGAAGCCACCTTGTCGAATGCCTCACCTACCGCATCATCGACGGTCGTGCCGATCGGTTCGTAAGAGCCGATATCCAAAATTTTAAGGAGGAGCGTGTGGCCGCCGGATAAGACGACGCCGAGGGCGGGGAGGGGGACGCGGTCCAATTCCATCATGCTCGCGTACAGGTGTCCCTCGACGTGATTGACGCCGATGAGCGGCTTTTGCCACGCGATGGAGAGCCCTTTGGCGGCGTTCATGCCGATCAGCAATGCGCCTACCAGTCCAGGCCCCTTAGCTACGGCGATGAGATCGATTTGCTCGGGTGTGACGCCCGCTTTTTGCATCGCCTCATCGATGACAGGAATGATCGCATCGATATGGCGGCGGCAGGCGAGTTCGGGGAAGACGCCTCCATACCGTTCATGGATATCGGCCGAGGAGGCGACGACATTGGAGAGGATCTGCCGTCCTCCCTCCACAACGGCAGCGCCTGTCTCATCACATGTGCTCTCAATCCCAAGAACTAACATCTGGCTCCATAGCTAAGGCCTATCCAATTGATCATATAATGCATCCCAAACACCACGACAACGGGGATTGCCATGCCCACGACCCGCGCGGCGGTAGAACCCCATTGTGGCGGAGCTGTGGGCTGTTGCAGAGGAGCGGGAACCGCGAGCGGTGCCACTGGTGGAAGGTTGGGAGGGACCACTACGCCCGCAGCATCAGCCAAAGGAGCTGGTGGGGGGGCAGCAGCGGCAGCTGGAGCCGGAGCTGCAGCAGGCGCCTCAGCCACTTGAGGAGCTGGAACGGCGGCAACGGGAGGCGTTGCGACTGGAGGAGCTGCGGCTACTGCTGCGGGAGCGGGGGCCGGCGCAGGCGCAGGCTCGGGCTCGGGAGGTGCAGCGGGAGCAGGTGGAGGGTTAATCACGTGCTGTATTTCGTTATAGACGACGATGCAGACGTTGGCTAAGTTGATGAAAATCATGTTTTTAACTACGGCCTCGAACATGGCAACCAAGAGGAGAGGGATCAGCGTGTAGGTGGCCACTTTTTCTGCGATGGCAATAAACTGATTTTTTGATTTCATCTCATAGATATTACGGGTGATATTCATATTCATTTCTAATTTTTGGATGGGCATGGTCAAACCTCGTAAAAGTTCGGGGACAGTCTAAAGTGGGGGAAAAATCTATGCAATGGAAAATGAGCCTGAACTGTTTTATCCACAGGTCTATCTATGCAGGACAAGGCAGGATAACGGCTCGCTTTGCGAGCCTCTAGGATATCCACTCGCGCTGCGAGTGGGCATGATACGCCTGCTTGATAGCAGGCTTACAAGATATGGGGAGGCCCCATACCCCAAGGAGACGCGCAGCGCGGGGGAGCGCCGGGCCCAGCCAAAGGCTGGAATTGCGCCTTCGGCGCAATTGCGAATTTCATTCGCGCCCGGCGCTCCCCCTTTCTCTTATCTTGCTAGTCCGCCATCAGGCGGACGTATCTTGCCCACTCGCACAGCGAGTGGACATCCTTAGGCTCGCAGCGCGAGCCGTTATCCTGTACTCTTGCCTTGCCAGAGATACTTGTGGGTAGGTGCTGCCTCATTCGGGCTCGGGCGCATTATTTTAATTGGGAGGCGGATTCGGTGTCGAGAATGTAGAGGGCTGCGTGCTCGGGGGTTCCAATGCGGCTGGCGGGGAAGGGGGAGTCGATGGCGGCGTCGAGGACTTTGGGGACGATGAGATGTTTCGCAGAGCCAAGGGCATAGATCGCGGCGGCATTGCTGCCATTGATGCAAGGAAAGGTGAGCGTCATCCTCCAGGTCTTTTTCTCGGGAAGATAATTGGCGGCGACAAGGCGCTCCGTAACAGAGAGGGCGGCTGTATTGGGGAAGAGCGAGGCGGTGTGCCCATCTTCGCCCAAGCCGAGCATGACGAGATCGAAGAGGTGTTTGTCGAGATTGCGCCGGATGCGCTCCTCGTAATCTTTGGCACTGCGCTCAATGTCGCTTTCGGCGTGCATGCGGAAAATTTGCGCTTGGGGAATGGGGAGTTTGCCAAAGCCACTCTCCATCGCCATGTGGTAATTGCTGTCAGGGTGGTTGGGAGGAACGCCCCTCTCATCGCTCCAGAAAAGCCACACTTTGGACCAGTCGAGTTTGGCCGTGAGGGCGAGAGATTGGTAGATCGCTTTGGGCGTGGAACCGCCAGAGAGGGCAACGGCGAAACGACCTCTATGCTGGATCGCCCTCTCCGCGCAGTGGATCCAGTGTTCGGTCGCAAACGCGATCGCCGCTTGCGTGTCGCCGCCAATGAAGACATTGCGCCGGTCATCCCATGAATCGATGGCGTCCTTTAGCATAAGTGATCCCGGTCCAATTGGCTTAGATTTTTAAGCATCTCAAGGTAGTGAGCGCTCGTTCCCTTAGTGATGATCTCTTTGACAAGCGATTGGCCTGTGGCTGTTCGGCCGAGAATGTATTGATAAGGGAGTTCACACTTTTCGTCGGAGTGGATTTGAATGATGACGCGGTGATACTGGATCGGAATACGGGCGCACTCATACTTCTGCTCAGCGGTGGCAAGATCGATCGAAATGATGGTTCCGGCTCCTAGTTTTTCCCACTGGGCCGAATGGATCTCTCCTTTCTGCGCCTCGAAAGTAAAATGGAGGTTCTTGGTGGCTTTTTTAAACTTCCAACGGAGGCGGCTCGAGAGCCAGGCGAGGAGATAGAGCGACTGCACTTTGAGATGGCAGAAGAATGGGGTTTCCCGTGCATTGTAGGTGATTTTGATCTCCTGAATGGGAATGTCGCCCGAGTGAAAAAGAGAGGCGATCAGATCGCGCCACCCTTCCGTACGGGCCCAATTGAGATCGGCGGTGTCGACGCCAGTCTCTTCGTGCAAGGCGAGCACTTTTTGGGAGAAGGTGAGGAGGCTATCGGCCGATTCGGAATCGAAAATCACGCGGGAGGCCAATTTCGAAAGCGGTTCAAAGAGGGGATGGGGCTTGCTCGGATCCTCGGTCCAGAGGAGAGTGACGGGGAGATCGGGGATGATGTGCGGCCACAAGAGAAAAGGGACTCTTTGCAAGTCGGGGCCCGAAACGCCAATGTCGATGTAGTCGCAGGCGATATTGCCCGTCCCTACGACCGAAACGGCCGTTCTGAGATAAGGGTGCTGCGAATCGGGATCGAAGGAGATAAAGAGCACTCGGCACGGATATTTTTCAGATACTTTTTGGACCACATCCCGGAAATAGTCGGTGCGGGCAGAGATCCGGTTGAAGACGATGAGGTTGAAGAGACAGGCGCGCATCTTCTCTTTGGCGAGCCCTTCCCAGATCCGGATGAGTTCCGACTCCACCTTGTCTGGATCGACAATCTGCTGGATACTCATAGGATCCGCCAAGATCGGTTATCTCTCTGGATCATCTCGTCCGCCTGTTTGGGTCCCCAGCTACCGGATGGGTAGTTGGGAAAGTCTTTCGGAGGATGGGCAGCCCAGTGGTCGAGGAGCGGGGTGAGGATTTCCCACGACTGCTCCACTTCGTCGGCCCTGGCAAAGAGGGTGCTGTCGCCGAAGATACAGTCCCAGATGAGCCGCTCGTAAGCTTCGGGAGGACTTTGCCCAAAGTAGGAGGTGTAGCGAAAATCCATCTTCACCGGCTGAATCGGACTGCTGGGACCCGGGACCTTGCAGTTGATTTTCATCGAGATCCCCTCGTCGGGTTGAATGCGAAGGGCGAGGACATTGGGGTCGTTTTTGCGCCCGTTTTCTTGGAAGAGAACGCCAGGGGCATCCTTGAAAACAATGGCGATCTCTGTGCCCCGTTTGGGGAGCCGTTTCCCAGCGCGGATGTAGAAAGGAACCCCTGCCCAGCGCCAGTTGTCGAGGAAGAGGCGAATGGCTACGAAGGTATCGACAGTGGATTTCGGGTTTACGTTCTTCTCTTGGCGATAACCGATGACGGGCTTGCCGTCGATGAATCCAGGCCCATATTGCCCTCTCACGATGTGGTGTTCAAAGTCGGCGGTCGTGAAGGGGCGGATCGACTGGAGCACCTTCACTTTTTCATCGCGGATCGCCTGCGCGCTCAATGAAACGGGTGGCTCGAGGGCGACGAGCGAGAGGAGCTGCATCACGTGGTTTTGGACCATATCGCGAAGCATTCCTTCTTCTTCATAGAAATTGCCTCTCGTTCCGATGCCAATATTCTCCGCCACTGTGATCTGCACCTGGTCGATGTGCTTGTAATTCCAGAGCGATTCGAAGATCGAATTGGCGAAGCGGAAGACGAGGAGATTTTGGACGGTCTCTTTGCCGAGGTAGTGGTCGATCCGGTAGATTTGCGACTCGTCGAGGTATTTGGAGATGCTCTCTTGGAGCTTGGCTGCGGACGAGGAGTCGTGGCCAAACGGCTTTTCGATGATGACGCGCGACCAGGGCGCGCCCGCCTTGTGGGGATCGTAGATCATTCCATGTTTAGCCAATTTTTCAATGATGATGGGAAAATATTTCGGCTGCACGGAGAGATAGAAAATCCGATTGCCTCTCGTCGCATAGCGATTGTCGATCTGTTTGAGGAGAGCTGCTAATTTTTCATAGCCCGCCTCGTCGTCAAATTCCGATTGGTGATAGAAGAGTTGATTTTCGAAGTTCTTCCAGAACGATTCGTCGATCGGCTTTACGCGCGAGTAGTTGTTGATATCCGACTTGAGTTCCTCGCGGAATTGTTCGTTGGATTTTTCCCTGCGGGCAAAACCGATGCAAGCGAAATTGGCGGGAAGGAGACCCTCCCTTCCCAGGTTGTACACCGCGGGAGCGAGTTTCCGGCTCGTCAGATCGCCTGTAGCGCCGAAAATCACCATCGCGCACGGATCGATATTGCGGGACGTGCGGCCCATCTCTTCCAACGGGTGTTTACTATTCAGCATAATCAAACATCCTCTCCACACAGCGTCGCGCCCGTTGCAAAACCGCTTCGTCAATGGCGATCTTCTGGTTCTCTTTCGGATCGCGCAGCGACGCGGAAATAGCACTTAAACTGTTGGATCTCATATACTTACAAAGCGTGCACGCCCCCACAATGCGCGCTTCTGGCGCCTCTATGGCGAGGCGAGAGGCGACCCCACATTCGGAGAGGAGTAAGAAAGGCCTCGTTTCCCCCTGATGGGCCACCACATAGCTGTGCATTTCGGTCGTTGAGCCAACCACGTCGGCCTTTGCAACCACCTCGGGTTTGCATTCGGGGTGCGCCAACACGACTACGTCCTTATATTGGTTTCTTATCAGGTCAATTGCAGCAGAGTCAAACTGTTCGTGAACATAGCATGTTCCTGGATAAGTTAAAACTTCTTTGTCGATCCCTTTCGCTTTCAGCCAAGCCTTTCCATTTTCTCCCATCAGTTGGTCGGGGACGAAGTAGATCTGGTCTGTGGGGAGGCGCTCCAAAATCCGATACATATTGGAGGAGGTGACACACACATCGCATTCAGCCTTAACGGCTGCCGTGGTGTTTATATAGCAAACGAAAGTGTGGTTGGGATGCTGTTTTCGGAGTCGCACCACATCTGCTGCTGTTATGCTATCGGCGAGTGAGCAGCCGCCGTTTGGATTGGGATCGATGACTGTCTTGTCGGGATTTAAGATTTTGGCTGTTTCTGCCATGAACCGGACGGAGGGGAAAACGATGATATCGGCGTCGGTATCGCGCGCTTTTTTAGCGAGGCCGTAAGAATCGCCCACGTGGTCTGCGACGCCGTAGATGATATCGGGGTGGACGTAAGTGTGGGCTAAAATCAGCGCATTTTTTTCCTCCTTCAGATCGAGGATTTCGTTGATGACGGGCGCTAAGCGAGCGCATCTTTCGTAAGAATAGCGGCAGAGGGGGTTATCTACGGCAATCCCCTTGAGTTTGTCGTACAAATCGGAGGCGGAGATCCAGGACCTTACATGGTGGGACAGGTGATTTCCATCTGTTTCATATATTTCCCTTTCCGATCGGCGTAGGAGACCTCGCAAGCTTCATCGGCCATGAAGAAGAGGACCTGGGCCAGTCCCTCGCCGGCATAGATTTTAGCGGGCAGAGGTGTCGTATTGGAGATTTCGAGCGTCACGTAGCCCTCCCATTCGGGTTCGAAAGGCGTTACATTGACGATGATTCCGCAGCGCGCGTAGGTTGACTTGCCGATGCAGAGGGTCAGTACATTTCTCGGGATCCGGAAATATTCGACACTTTTGGCCAGGGCAAAGGAGTTGGGCGGGATGATGCAGGTGGAACCGCGGATATCGACGAAGGCGTTTTCCTGGAAATTTTTCGGATCGATGACCGTGTTGTACACATTTGTGAACACTTTGAATTCTTCGGCGACGCGCAAATCGTATCCGTAGCTTGAGAGGCCGAAGCTAACGACCTTATTTCCTTTGTCTTCACGCACCTGACGATCGGCGAAAGGCTCGATCATCTTGTGTTCCAGAGCCATGCGGCGAATCCACTTATCCGAGCGAAGAGCCATAGACTTACCACTCCATTTTCACACGAAAGTGTAGCCACTCACTCGCTTTTCCCGCCAGAGAAATCATGTTTCCTCAAATCTTTGTTTTGTCTACAATTATCGCCATGCTAACGATCGGTATTTTGGGAGTGACGATTCCGGGTGCTGTCGATTGCATCACCAAGATCAATCGACTCAAGGGGTCCTATTTCCGTGGGGAGACGCACCCCAACATCCTCTTCTACCAACCCGATTTTGGGCCTATGGGCGAGGCTCTCCGGTTGCAACATTGGGACGTTGTGTTGGACTCATTGGCGAAGTCGGCAGAGAAGCTAGCTAATGCGGGGGCCGATTTCGTCATTGTCCCTGCCAATACTGTCCACAAAGTCATTCACGATCTGCAGAAGCGCTCTCCTATCCCAGTGCTCAATATGCTAGAGAAGGCCGCCTCTGACTGTGCCAAGAAAAGCTTTCGGAAGGTGGGCATCATGGGTACCGCCTGGACGATGTCGGGTCATCTCTATCGCGAAGAACTGGCGAAGAAGGGGATCGAGGAAGTGATTCCAGATACACAGCAGCAGCAAGTGATCCAGCAAGCCATTTTTTCTGAACTGATCCCGACTGGGCAAGTGAACAGGCAAACACTCTCCAAGTTGGTGGAAATTGTCACGTCGCTGCAAGAGCGAGGATGTGACGGCGTGGCTCTCGCTTGTACTGAACTGCCCCTCGCACTGAATGAGGGCAATTGTCCCATACCTGCCATCGATCCCACGGCCCTTCTGGCGCAAGCGGCACTTGAAAGAGCCTTATGAATAAAGTGTTTGTTAATCTATTGATTTGCAACATGTTAATGGCTGCCTCTTATGAAGATTTCGTCGATTTTGTAAAGACAAAGGCGCCCTCGTTTCACGACGAGGAGCTCTGGCGGATGTTTTACGACACCTTTTTGGAAGGCCTTACTCCTAGTGAAAGCCCCTTTCTCTATGCCATTGGCGGAGGTCCTGCATCGGGGAAGACTACCCTGCGGAACCAGTGCCATTTTTCCAATGTCCATCTTCATGATATGGACGAAATCGTCGTGCGGCTCCCCGAGTACAAAAGAGACTGTGTCCTGTTGGGTCTGGAGGCGGCCTTCGATAAGTGGTTCCCCACGGCTCGAGAGATAGCCGATACGATGGCGGAATTTGCCTTAGCGAACCGCTATTCGATCCTCTATGACCGTACCTGTGCGGCGGAGAGGAGTTATTACGATATTTTGCGAGCATCGCAATTGGGATATCGGGTCTCTCTAATTGGGCTTTGCCTCGATCTTCAAAAGGCATTGGATCGAGCGCGGAGGAGGGCCGTTGACGGAGGACGCGCCCTAAGCGAGCCGTTGATCAGAGAATGGCACGCCCGATTCAGCGCGATTTGGCCCTACTATTTGCGCTTTGTTCAAGATGTTTCACTCTACGATACGAGCGGGCCCACCCCGAGACTGATCTATTCCTCTGAATTGGGCGTGCAAAACCCCCTCTTATACCAGCAATTCCTAGACGACGGTGCCCCCTTCGAAGCTCACTACAACCATCATTTAAAACAGCACATCCCGTAACCATTATCATGTGTTGGCACATTTTGTTTAATTAGACATAACGAGAGGTGTATTTGTCGATCAAAACTCTAATCATCGTTTGATAATTTGTATGGTATTTTGCGGCTTCATTTTTAAAGAAATCGATGCTCGACTTTGTTAAAGATATGGTAATTTTCTTCGTTTCTTCTTTCAAAACCAGGTCTTTTGGTTTAGGTAAAAAATCATCAACTATTTTGATTTTTCCAACAGGTCCGTCTGTATATTTAACCTTGCGCTTTTTCATAAATTTTCCTCCCTTTTCTCCAATAACCTGCACCAAAAATTCGAATTGCTCGATCTCTATAGATGAATCTTACAGTTAAAATTGCCCCATCCACTATGCCAAAACAAAAATAGCGCTTTTCGTTTTTTGAGTGTTCCACATCCTCGGCGATAATACGTTTCGGGTCTAAAAACGCCTGTTGAGCAGTAAAAAAAGAAACCCCGTGCTTCGCTATGTTGGTTTCGTTCTTTCTATGATCCCATTCGAAAACCACCGCATCCATGCGGGGATGTTAACGAATGCCCATATTTTTTGCCATATATTTACACATACAACTTTGTATGAATTTTGGCTAGGAATCAGTGTTTTTTGTGGTGCTGAGCGTGGCTGCTGCGATGAGGCAGGCTACGATGCCGTAAAGGCAGGGGGCGACGGGGCCGTACGATGTGGTGAGCCAGTCGAGGACGAGGGGTGAAGTTCCCCCTATGATGGAGAATGTAAGTCCATGGGCAATGGCAAAGCCGCTATAGCGCAAGGGGGCCGGAAATTGGAGGACGAGATGCGCAGCAATGGGGCCGAGGCCGATGGAGTAGACCATGGCGAGCAAGATGTAGGCCCAAAAACAGGCCGATGTTCCCGTTTGCATCCAGAGGAAGAGGGGATAGGTTGAGAGGCCAACGGCGAGGTTGCCGAAGATCAGCCAGTTCTTGAAGTTGCGGCTCTTGTCTGCGAGAAGGGCGCCGAGAGGAAAGAGGAGAAAAACTGCAAGGGTCATGTAGAGCTCAAGCCGAAAGGCGAGATGGAGGTCCATGTGGAGGTAGTGAGTCACATAAGTGACAGTATAGAGGGTGAGGATGCCGGTATAAACGCCGGCGGAAGCCATGCTGAGAAAAGCCTTTAGAACCGCCCCCTTTTGATGGCGCAACAACTCGAAGAGAGGGATGTGGATTACCTCTGCTTTGGTGACAGCCGATTCGAGGAAGACTTTGAACCGGAGATAGAGGCCCACGAATGCTAGGACTAGGCCGAGAAGAAAGGCGAGGCGCCAACCCCACTCCATGAGCTCTTCGGGGGTGAGGGTGGAACTGAGAACGTTGGCTAATCCTGAGGCGATCAACATGCCGGAGAGGCCGACACTGAGACCCACGGCGCCTAGAAAGCCGCGATGTTTAGGGCTGGCAAGTTCGGTTAGGATCACCATGCTGCCGGGAAACTCCCCGCCGAGGGCGATGCCCTGAATCATCCGGAGCAAAATGAGTAGGAGCGCCGCCGAAACGCCGATGGAGGCGTAGGTGGGCAAGAGGCCGATGAGAGCCGTCGCGATCCCCATGATCAAAATGGTGAGGATCAGGGCCGTTTTGCGAGAATAGCGATCGCCGATGTGGCCGATGAGAACGCCCCCGAATGGGCGCATCACGTAACCGACGGCAAAGACGCCGAAGACAGCGATGAATGAATTCTCTGCAAAGAATTGACTTTGCAATGTGGTTGCAAAGAGGGCGTAGAGGATAAAGTCGTACCACTCTAGCACGTTGCCGATGGTGGCGCCGATGATCACGCTCAGTTTTTGCATTTAGATGGCCCGATTTTTGAGGTTTTGGTAGCGAAGGAATACTAACAGAACGACGATCACGCACAAGGTGATGGGAAGGACCAAGACCTGAGTGGTCGGAAAGAGTCCGACCAAGAAGAGCGCGACAGTCGATGTACCCAAATTGAGGAATTGCATGACGGCCGATGTGTTCGATTTATCGTGAGAGGCGGAGAGACCATCCATAGAGGCATTTACCCAAATCGCGTTGGAGCCGATTCTCATCAATATCGCTGATACAAAGAGGGTCCAAATAGTGATCCAAGAAAAGAGGAATGAGATCAACATGACGATAGATCCTAGGCCCATGAGGAGGATGGCAATAAAAGTGGCAAAACGTGTCTTTTCTTTGGCGGCAGACCAACGGGTAAATGCTATACCTAGGATCAATCCAATGCAGAGGGTGAGGTTCCAAAAGCCGTATTGTTCTGGACTTAAACCGAGTGTCTCAATCCCGATGTAGGGAGCTAACGTGGCGAAGGTATAAAAGCTCGCGCTGATCGTTCCCATCAGCAAGCCGTTGAGAACGGTCGCATTGCAACTAAATTGGCGCAAATACCCCCTCGCAATCTTCCCGACTTGGAGAGCTTCGGGATTTCTCTGTTTGCTAGTCTCTGGAAGGGCAAAAGTGAGAAGGCCAAGTAGTAACCCGTAAGCAAAGATGAAGTAAAAACATCCCATCCATCCCCAATGAGTGACCAAGTAGCCGCCGACTGCGGCGCCCAGAGCGGGCATTAGAGCAAAGGCAAATGACAACAGCGATATGGCTCGAGTGGCCACTTTGCCCTCATGCTGGTCGGAGATCATGGTGAAGGTGATCTTGAGACCCACAGCGGATCCTAATGCTTGAACAAAGCGAGCCACAACCAGGATCCAAAATAAGGGAGCAACAATGGCTAGCAGCGATCCGATTAACGTTAGACCCACTCCGATCCAAATGGCTTTTTTCCTCCCGAAACGGTTGGCGATTGGTCCATATGGGAGCATCCCGAGGGCGTACCCGACGAGGAAAACGGACATGGCCAACTGGGCTTGAGAAGGGGAGATGTCAAATTCTCGAGAAAGTTCTGGCAGGGCAGGGGTCAAAATAATAGCGGCAATGCTCCCAAACGAAATGAGAAGCAGGAGAATCCCCATGCGATGAGGTTTTAGTACGCTGTCCATTCCATCACACTATCAAAAAATGGATTAATTATGTCCAGTGCGGTACAATCGAGCCATGAATCGATGGACGGCCAGGGCGAAAGGTTACGCGATGATCTTGCTCTCCGCCCTTCTTTTTGGGTCGTATGGCGTTTGGTCTCGGATTCTGGGCGTTGAGTTTGGCGTCTTCTATCAAGGGTGGGTCAGAAGCGCCTTCATCCTCGTCGTCCTCATACCGGCTGCCCTCATCGGCAGACATTTCAAGCGGATCAAGAGGGGAGACCAGGGCTGGTTTGTCGTCACGATGCTCTTTACCGTCTTCACGCAAGCGCCGCTCTATTTCGCCTATATTCATCTTCCTTTAGGGACGGCGACTTTTATCTTTTATGGACTGTTTCTTTTAACCACCTATGCGATCGGCTGGCTTTTTTTGTCGGAAAAGCTCTCTCCAGTCAAGATCGTTTCTTTCGTCATCTCCCTGATCGGACTGACGATCACTTTCGGGTTGTCTCTGCCCGTGTTCTCTGCAGTACCGATGCTCCTTGCTGCCATGAACGGGATCGCCAGTGGCGGTGAAATCGCAAGCAGCAAAAAATTGACGGACCGCTATTCTTCGCTCATGGTTTCGGTCTATTCGTGGATTTTCATCTTGATCACTCATCTTCCCCTTTCTCTTCTCTTCGGAGAAAAGCAAATCGCTCCCGCTTGGAATCTCGAGTGGTGGGCCATGATTGGCTATGCCGCCTCAGGGCTGGGAGGGTTCTGGCTTGTGATTGAAGGGTTCAAATACGTCGATGCCAGTATCGGCGGACTGATTGGCCTTCTCGAGATCATCTTCAGCTTCCTCTTTGGGGTCCTCTTCTTCAACGATCACATCACCCTCCCCGTCATCATCGGCGGGATCATCATCCTCCTCGCCGCTGTCCTGCCCGACGTGTACGCTTTGAGACATCCCAAAGAAAAACCCATTCCACCAACGCCCCCCATCTAGATTTCTTCAAATTAAAACGGATTCATTTTGAGACCGTTGCATAACCCCTCAAATATTTTGGTCGAATAGACAAAACAGGATATAGATGATGGCTGGCGCACCATGATTTGCATGATATGATATTTTTTATCGTGCTTATCATGTCATTTGTGATCATGCGTATCCTGTTTTTCTCTTTATGCAACGGTCTCATTTCATCTTGTTTTTATTTCTTAGGATCTGCCAACATCTTCCCTCGTATTTTAATAAGTGCAGGAGTTTTATGAGTGCAGCTGCAAAGCCATCGATGAGTTTCTTAACGCCCCCAACTGGTAAAACGCATTGGGTCTATTGTTGTGGAGCTCACGCTACCGAAGAGAGCGCCCGACAGGAGGCTCAACAAATCGCCCCAAAATTCGCTGGGGAAAATTCAGGAGCTGTTTTTTGGCACGATACTCGGGTGTTAGACTTTGTCCGCGATGATAGCAGGGAATTGTCAAGGCAGGCTGGATTGGTCAATAGACTTGCTAGCTCGATGAGAAAGTGTGCTGAGCTGTTGCATGAAAAGCAGCAGGATCCGCCCCTGACCGTTATTGGCCATAGCTATGGTGCTGAGCTCATCCGCCAGGCTTTGCTTCAGTGCAGTGACGGAGGGAGGAGTCACTTTTCCGTCGTTACTTTAGGTGGGGTTTCCATGATCCCCAAATCGTTGGCTAGGACGGCGCGGAATTATGTTCATGTAGACGATTTAATCGCTGAAGGGGCGAATCGTCTTTTCGATCGGAGCGGAGTCTTGGATCGAGTGAAAAAGGTGTACGAAGAGAGAATGCGACCTGGAACCAATACCGTTCGGCAAGCCATACTCCGAGTGTTTGCCCGGGAGGTATACGAAAATCTCAACACGACCAACCTGGTAGGAAAAGAGGCCGATGAAGCGGCGAAAATTGAAAAAGACGGTCGTTACGTGCAGTTATTTCTGAAATTCAGCAGTGAAGGCATTGATAGAGGGTGGGTGGCGCGCGGCCTAGAAAATTGGATCAAGCCGATCAAAGACTACAATATTTATCTAATGCAAGAGGGGGTTCCCGTTCCCGATAAACCATTTGGGTTTGACGAAGAGTTGGCTGCGGATCCGAAAATGTGCGAGGATGCCATTCAGGAGATGATTGCTCTAGGGAAGAAATCCTTAGCGAGCCACGTCGTGACAGCTTTTGCAGGCATATCGTTGGGATAACTAAATTTTATGAGCGCTGAAGGAAGAACCTCATCATTTACGCTCTTCACCAACCCAGCGAATTGCAGACCCTCTTGGCTCTATTGTTGCGGGGCTCACTCTACCGAGGAGAGCGCATTGAAAGAGGCTGAAGCATTCGCTCCTAAAGACGCATCGCGAATTGTTTTTTGGCATAAGACTTTGGTGCCCGAATTTATCCGGGACGATAGTGATGAGTGTTTAAGGAAAGTCGATCTTGTAAACCAGCTAGCTGAGCCCATCAGGAAGTATTCTGACTATGCCTATGGGTACGGCGGGAGAGCCTCCAGCGAGAGACAGCCCTTTACCGCTGTTGGTCACTGCTACGGAGCTGAACTCATCCGGGAAGCGCTGCTCAGACTAACTAAGGAAGAAAGGACTTCCATCACGGCGATCACGTTAAATGGGGTGTCGATGATCCCCAATGCTCTCGCTAGGACCGTGCGCAATTACGTCTATGTCGATGACTTGATCACTGATGGAATGAATCATTTTTTCGATCCATCGGGCGTTCTAGAGCGGGTGAAAAAGGTTTATGAGGAACGGATACGTCCTGGAACTCATAGTGTTCGTCAGGCGATCCTCCGAGTCTTTGCAAAGGAGACACACAGGAATCTCAATACAATGAAGCAGATCCGAACCGAGGGCGATGAAGCGGCGAAGAGAGAAAAAAGCTCTCGATTCCAGCAGCTTTTCTTTGGATTTAGAAGTGATGAAATCGACAGGAAGGGGGTGGCGCACGGGCTGAAAAAATTGATCAAGCCGATCAAGGACTACAATATTTACCTAATGCAAGAGGGGGCGCCCGCTCCAACGAAACCTTTTGGGGCCGATGAGGAATTAGTTGTGGATGAAAGAATGTGTGAAGACGCCATTCAGGAGATGATTGATCTTGGAAAGAGAACATTAGCCGTCCATGTGACCTCCGCCTTTGCCGGAATATCGATGTCGTAGTCCGTGGCTATCTCTCTAGGTAGGTTTGGAGGAGGAGGGTGGCGGCGACCATGTCGAGTTTTTCGGTGCGCTCTTTCCGATTCATAGACATCTCTCGAAGCGAGGCGTCGGCGCCTTTGCTCGAGAGGCGCTCGTCAATGAGAAGGACGGGGATTTGCAGCGCATCATGAAGAGTTTTGGCAAAGGCCTCGACGAGATCTGCCATGGGCCCCTTTTTACCGCTCATTTCGATAGGCAGGCCGAGGATGATCAGGTCGGTTTCCTTGAGAGGAAGCGCGGCGCGGATGTTTTGGATGGCTTTTTTGCCCCCTTCGACCACGCCTATGGGAAGGGCGATTTTACGCGCCTTATCGGACACGGCGAGTCCGATCCGTTTTAACCCAAAGTCAATCGCCGCCACCCTTCCCATACTTATTTAGCTCAATCAACTCAAAGGGGATCTGGGAAGTTGCCAACCGGTGCTGATGAACGGGGGTACCACCCTCTATTCAACACAGAGACACAAAGGCACAAAGAACACAAAGGAAGCTCTGTATTTTTTCTTTGTGTCTTTGTGCCTTTGTGTTTAAAAGAGCCACGTACCCCTATTCCTTAGCACCGGTTGACCGGTCCTTCCCGGTATATATCCCCTTTGTGTTTTATAATTCGTTTATGTTGCACATGCGCCTCTCCGATCGCGCCACGGTCAGTGCCTTGATAAAATCGCGGAATAGAGGATGCGCCTCTAAGGGCTTCGACTTAAACTCAGGATGAAATTGGACTCCCAACATCCAAGGATGCGAGGGGATCTCCGAGATCTCACACAACTCCCCCTTGTCCAATTTGCCCGAAAATACCATGCCCTTCTCTTCAAAGGCCGGCTTATACTCGTTGTTGAACTCATAGCGGTGACGGTGCCTTTCCCAAATGAGTTTCTCCCCATAGGCCTCGTAGGCGAGGGTTCCTTTTTTGATGTCGCACGGGTAGGCGCCGAGGCGCATGGTGCCGCCGAGGTTCTGGATCTTGCGCTGCTCGCTGAGCATCGAGATGACGGGATCGGGGGTGTTGCGGTCCACTTCAGTGGAGTGGGCCTTGGTAAGGCCAAGGACATGGCGGGCAAACTCGACGATCATCACCTGCATGCCGAGGCAGAGGCCAAAATAGGGAATATTGTTCACTCTGCAGTAGCGGGCAGTGAGTATTTTCCCTTCCCAGCCCCGCTCGCCAAAGCCGCCCGGGACGACGTAGCCGTCACAGCCAGAGATGGCGGCTTCCACCGAGCCGTTTTCAACAATGCGGTCCGACTCAAAACGGCGGATCTCAATGCCGACGCCCGCAGCGATGGCGCCGTGATGGAGGGCCTCAAAGACCGACTTGTAGGCATCTTGATGGTCCATGTACTTGCCGACGATGCCGACGATGACTTTGCCCTTGGGATGGAGAACGGTGTGGAGCATCCTCTCCCAACGAGATAGATCCGCAGTCTTCATCTTGAGGTCGAGGATCTTGCCGATTTTGGCGTCGAGCCCTTGGCGATGCAGCTCAAGGGGGACTTCGTAAATGCTGTGTTCCACGTCCCTCTCATCGAGAACGGCGTCTTGAGGGACATTGCAGAAGAGGGAAATCTTCGCTTTGATCTCTTCGGAAAGGGAATTTTCACACCGGCAGAGAATCATGTCGGGAATAATGCCGATTTCACGGAGCATTTGGACGGAGTGCTGCGTGGGTTTGGTCTTCACTTCGCCCGCGGCCTTGAGATAGGGGACATAGGTGAGGTGGACATTGATGCAGTCCTTGGGGCGCTCGTAGCGGAATTGCCGGATCGCCTCGAGGAAGGGGAGCGATTCGATGTCGCCGATTGTGCCGCCAATTTCAACGATGACGACCTGAATATTCTCATCTTGGTGTCCGCAAGCGAGGATACGGGTCTTGATCTCGTCGGTGACGTGGGGGATGACTTGAACGGTTTTACCGAGGTAGTCTCCTTTTCGCTCGCGCTTGATGACGCTTTCGTAAATCTGGCCTGAAGTGGAGTTGGAGGCGCGGGAAAGAGGGGAGTGGGTGTAGCGATAGTAGTGGCCGAGATCGAGGTCGGTTTCGGCGCCGTCATCGGTGACGTAAACCTCTCCGTGTTGAAAGGGATTCATCGTTCCGGGATCGACGTTGAGATAGGGGTCGAGTTTCAGAAGCGCAATTTTCAAGCCTCGGCTCTCTAAAAGATGCCCAATAGAGGCGGCGGTGAGTCCTTTTCCCAATGAGGATACGACTCCACCCGTGATAAAGATATATTTGATTGTCATAAGTTCACATGGAATTTATCATATCCGGCTGACTATACCACCAAAGATTTTTTCTTGCCTAGATGCTTTCAATCAGAGAAAATCGCTTCTGCCAGGAGATTGTATGAATAATTTGAGTCCACTTCAGAAAAAACGGTTGGCCTATCAGCCGGTAATCCCCGACCTATTGAGGGATTTGAAAAGCGTCTGCTTCAAAACGGTGAAGAGCTCTCGCCACCCTCCCGAAAATTTAAGGAAATTATTCCCAAAGACGTTCGACTCACCTTCTTACTCACTCACGGTCGGAGAGGGGAAGCGGGGGAGTGTGAAGGTGGGGGTTGTGTTCTCGGGCGGCCTTGCGGCGGGAGGGCATAATGTGATCGCGGGGATCTGCGATGCGGGGGCCCACGTGATCGGTTTTCTGGGGGGACCAAGCGGGATTGTGGACAACAAGTGGAAAGAGATCAAAGAGATTGGCCCCTATCGGAATCAGGGGGGATTTGATCTGCTTGGCTCGGGGCGGACAAAGATCGAGACGGCAGAGCAGCTGGCGGCGTCTATGAAAACCATGCTGGAACATCAGCTCGACGGGTTGGTTGTGATCGGCGGCGACGATTCGAATACGAATGCGGCCGTTTTAGCCGAATATTTTTTGGCGCACGGATGTCAGACGCGAGTCGTTGGAGTGCCGAAGACAATCGACGGCGATTTGCGCAGCGCCGACATCGAGATCTCTTTCGGTTTTGATAGCGCCTGCAAAACCTACGCAGAGCTGATCGGCAATATCGCAAGAGATGGGCTCTCAGCGAGGAAGTACTACCATTTCATTAAGTTGATGGGGAGGTCGGCGTCCCATATCGCGTTGGAGTGCGCAATGGCTACCCATCCGAACATGACACTGATCGGCGAAGAGAGGAAAGGCCTTGAGCAGATGGTCGGTGAAATCGCCGATCTGGTCTGCAGGAGATCTGAAGCGGGGAAAGGGTATGGCGTCATTTTGATTCCGGAAGGACTGATCGAATTTGTCCCTGAGCTGACCAAAAATCTGAATTTAGAAAAAGATCCCCACGGCAATGTGGAGCTCTCCAAGATTGAGACCGAGAAGTTTCTGATCGATCTCGTGCTGCAGGAGTTGAAAAAGAGGCAGTTCAAGGGGAAGTTCAACGCCCTGGGACACTCCTTTGGCTATGAGGGGCGCGCCTGTCTGCCCTCGAATTTTGATGCGAACTATTGCACGGCGTTGGGTCTTTTGGCCGTAGTTTGCGTGAGAGAGGGGCTGACGGGAGTGATCTGCGCGGTGCAAAATCTAAAGAAACACCCGAACGAGTGGCAATTGAAAGCTGTCCCGATTGTGCAGTTGATGCGGATGGAGACCCGCTTGGGGAAAGAAAAGCCGGTCATTGAAAAAGCACTTGTGGACATGAAGGGAAAGTCTTTTGTATACTTTTCGCAATTTAGAAAATCGTGGGAGATCGAAGATCAGTACCGCTACCCTGGACCGATCCAGTTTTTTGGAGATGCGGAATTGACCGACGGAGCCCCACTCAGCCTAATGGATTGATTTATGGTAGCACCAGCAGCTCGCGTTCGACAAAATTTAGCTCCGATTGACGCCAACCAGGAAGAGTGTTGCCCGAAGATGAAGGATCTCGCGATCCTCGTCGCCCAAATGGCTGTTCGGGTGCTCTTTGTCGTCGTATCCATTTTAGTGACGGCGGCGGCCTTCCCCCTACACTTTCACGCCTTGGCCATCCCCATAGCAGCTCTCGGAGCCACCGCGCTAGCTGGGTTCTTTTTTCCACAACCTCAGCTTGTACCGCGACCTCGCCGTGTAGATCTTCCCCCTCTTCTCCGCCCCATAGCTCCGCGCGTAGTCGTCCCTCAAGTACCTCCAAATCTCTTTCAAGAGGCTCCTCGTCCTCTTTACAACGCCAGCAACAATTGCGCCTTCAACTCTCTCGTCCACTTCTTTGAGAGCGATCCCACTTTACGCGATTGGTTCCGCCATCCTCTGAGAGACGATATGGACATGGCTGCTTTTGAGCTCTTCCTCGATAGTTATCAGGCGCCAGAACGGGTTAAGGTAGCCTTTAGAGCTTACGTGGATGATCCTGCGAATCCCCGAGCCCCCATTCCGGAAATGTTCGGCGCATTTATCAATGGGCAACACGCTATGGGCCCCGAATACGTCTCGATTCGAAGCACCTACAATAATCTCCGTCTGCTTCAGGAACCTTTTGCAAACTTCTTTGCCGCCTACGATCAAGCCGTGCGAGAGAATCGGCAGGTGGGAACTTCCCAAGAACTCCGGTTTGCAGTGAATCGGATCCATCACGATATCTCCCCCCACGCGCAGCAGCAGGAGGATGCGGCCGACATCATGACCCCCATTCTCGGCCTGCTTCCCCCTGCCCAAAAGATGAGGATTCGGGAATTTACACGTTACAATACCACGGGGCTCCCCGCCATACGCAATAATCCTGAGGGTGTCATCGACGCTGAGGATAGACATGGGGTGATTCACATCGCTGTCCCTCAAAATGAGGCAAATCCCTCCCTTGAGAGGATGATTCACAATCACTTCCATGATCAGACAGTCATCGAAAGAAAAGACGTGAATGGGATGGATAGATCCTACCCGGCAGAAATTGTAAGGCAATTTTTAGAGCCGCCCACTGCGCTCCGTATTCAGCTCAAACGATTTGACTTTGCAAAGCCCTCTCGGGATAGCTGGCTCACCCGTCTCAAACTTTGGTGGTGGCCCGAACTGCAGGGGGAAGTGGTGAAAAGAGACGATCCGGTCGCGGTGCCACCGGAACTCACGGTGGTGCTCGCCAATGGAGAGAGAAGGCGGTATCAGCTAGCCAGCTTTGTCTACCATAGAGGATCCACAGCTAGATCGGGCCACTACATGGCGGGCCGCATCATCAATGGGCGGAAGTATCTCATGAGCGATCAGGAGATCAGCCTTGTGGATCAGAGAACTCAGGCAGAGTGGGACAAGCAGCTTCGGGGGGCTTACCTTCTAAACTACGTCCCTGTTCCGGCGTAATGAGATCGATTTTCTGCCAGGCGCCCTGTTTGAAGCGGATCCAGTAGACGACGAAGAAGATCGCCGCATAGAGAACTGTCGTGCCCCATGCATACTCGACGGGGAGATGGTGCCTTACAACGATGAAGTAGACCGGTGCCAAGAGAAAGACCCATACAGAGAGCGAGCCTGCGATCAGGAGAAAGAGCGTATCTCCCGCCGCGACGAGAAGACCCGAGAAGACCCAGCGAAGTCCATCGAAAAAGATGTAGATGAACGAGAGGATCATGCAGATCTTGAGCGAATCTTGGATCGCGACATCGGGATTGTGAATGAACAGGAGGCGCACGGTATCGACCGGATCGACGACCAGGATCAGCGCAGTGGCTAGCGAGAAAAGGAAGAGGAGCGAAAAGCCCGACTTGAGAACTTTATGGACCAGGTCGTAGCGCCGAGAGCCGATGAAATTGCCCGCCACAGCGGCCGAGCCGCGGCTTAAGCCATCGCAGAAGAAGGACAAGAGGATCGTGAAGCTCTGGCAGATGCTCGAGATCGTGATGTGTTTTTCTCCCAAATCGGTCATCATCCAGTAGAAAACGGCCCAACCAAAGACTTCGAGGAAGCAGAAAATCCCTTGAGGCACTCCGACCTTGAGACACTTTTTCATCTCACTCCAGTTGAAGCGCCAGTGAGCAGCGCCGAACTTGAGCCGGTTTTCTTCGCGCAGGAACAAATATCCCAATGCGCCCGCCTCAAAGAAATAGCCAAAGCAAGTCGCGATGGCAGCCCCTTGAATGCCCATTTCGGGAACCCACCCTTTGATGCCAAAGATCAGAACCCAATCGAGGGCGATGTTGATCAAATTGGCTATGATAGCGAGCCAAATCAATACTTTTGTTTTCCCTCTGCCGATGAAGAAGCCAGAAAACGCCATCATGAGGGCGAAGCTAGGGCTAAACAGCATGAGCCAGCGGAAGTAGGGGATTTCGAGGTCGGCGTACCGGTCGCCAGCGAAGATGATAGGAGACCCCCAAATCGCCAATGGGACGAAAATGAAGAGAGAAAAAACGGCGAACCAGATCATTTGCCAGACCGGGATGCCCAACCGCTTATAGTGTCTCGCCCCGTTGTATTGCGCAACGAAGACCTCCGACATCGCCGTGATCATACCCACGCCAGACATCAAGGCCCAAGCGAGAGTCCCCGCGTTGACAGACGCGTTCAGGGCTCCTAGCGAATAGTGCGCCAAGAAGATCCGGTCGGTGAAGATCATAAAGAGAGAGGCGAGTGTGGAAATCATCAGCGGCAATGAAATAGACCACAACTCCCGGATGCTCCCCTCGGGATAGCGAGTTAGAGAATTTTGCATAGATTTATCTTTGAGGATTGAACTCCAATATAGCAGAGACTCCCTTAAAAATCTTTCTTTGTGCAAGTAAATATTTTAACCGATTGGTTTTCAGTAACATATAGAATGACCTTGAGAAAAATAGGAAAATCTTTATGTTGCGGTCTATGGGCCGGGGTCGTTTTGTCAATCAGCACATCCAATCGTCGCGCAGATCTCTGTGGAATGTGATCCTTTGGAAATGTGGCTATTACGACGACGCAACTCCCAGACTTTCTCCCCCTTCTGATTTCATTTATCCCGCACACGCTAAGAGCTTTATCAGGGGAAATGCCTCCGCTGTATGGATTGGCCACAGCACCTATTTGATCGATATGGGCGGCCTCATCATTCTCACCGATCCTGTTTGGGAGCCCTATTGTTCGCCCCTTCCGATCCGTTCGTTGAGACGGCGTGTCGAGCCTCCCATTGCTCTGGCCGACCTCCCTCCCATCGACATTGTCCTTCTCAGTCACAACCACTACGACCACCTCGACGCCAAGACCGTCGCGACATTACACCGGTTCCATCCGCAGATAGAGTGGATCGTACCGGAAAGGCTTTCTCCCTGGTTTCGTCGCCGCGGCATTGAGCCAGTCACAGAAATTGCGTGGTGGAAAACACAGAAAATGAAAAACTGCACCATCACCGCCGTCCCGACGCAACATTTTTCGGGGCGCACCCTTTGGGATTCGAACAAGACGCACTGGAACGGCTACGTCTTGGAAACCGGCAATAAGAAATTGTATTTTACTGGCGATACCGGCTACAATTCCAAAGATTTTAAAGCGATTGGAGAGCGGTTTTCTCACATGGATTTGAGTTTAATTCCCATCGGCACGTATTCGCCTCAGAAATTCATGCAGCCAGTCCATATCAGTCCCTATGAAGCGGTTCAGATCCACCAAGAAGTGAAATCGCGCTTCAGTCTCGGCATGCACTGGAAGACCTTCACTCTCTCTGAAGAGCCCTTCGACCGTCCCCCCTATGATCTCTACCTCGCCATGAAGGAGAAAAAACTCCCCTTCGAAAGCTTCTTGCCCATCGACATCGGAACCTATGTCAATTTCTAGCAAGCGCCTTTGGCGAGATCGGCTCCAGACGATTCGCCATTACTACACGAGTCCCAGATTCGCGCTCATCGATTTGGCCTTTGGCTTCGTGGCCCTCTTCATGAACCCCTATCGCATTTGCAGAAAGTTCAATCAGAAAAAACGCCTCCAGAACGTCTATTCCTATGGGGAAACGCCTTTGGCAACGTATCAAAGAATCGCCGCAATTTGCCAAATTGGACCGGAAGATACATGGGTTGAAATGGGAGCGGGGAGGGGAAAGGGGTGCTTTTGGCTCGCCCACTTTTTGAAATGTGAGGTGATCGGCATCGAATGGGTCCCCTCGTTTATTTTCGTCGCCCGCGCTTTGCAATCGCTATTTCGGATAAAAAATATCCGGTTTGCATGCACCGATTTTGAAAAAGCCGATATCAGCTCGGCGACGGTCATCTATCTCTACGGCAGCTGGCCCAAGCTGAAGATCCCACAGGGAGCCAAAGTGATCTCGATCAGTGAGCCATTGCCCGATTGCCAAGTCCTCAAGACTTTTTGGGTCCGCTATCCTTGGGGCAGAACCACCGCATTTTTGCAGCAGCAGAAAAAATAGAATCTGCTATACTCTTTTGTCATGAACGCAAAATATGATCCTCGTGCCATAGAGAAAAAGTGGCAAAAAATCTGGAAAGAAAAAAAGATTTACCGATCCGATGTCGATCACTCCAAGCCCAAATACTACGTTCTCGACATGTTTCCCTACCCTTCGGGGGCGGGCCTCCACGTCGGCCACGTGACCGGCTATACGGGAACCGACATCCTCTCTCGCTATAAGAGGCAAAAGGGTTTCAATGTTCTCCACCCGATGGGGTGGGACAGTTTTGGCCTCCCCGCAGAGCAGTTTGCCATCCGCACGGGCACGCACCCCTCCGTTACCACCAAGACCAACATCGACACCTATCGGCGCCAGCTCGAGTCTCTTGGCTTCAGCTACGATTGGGATCGGGAAGTGGCCACCAGCGACCCCACCTACTACAAATGGACCCAGTGGATCTTCACCAAGCTTTTTGAAAAGGGGCTCGCCTACGAAGCCGAAATCAATGTCAACTATTGCCCTGCCCTTGGCACCGTCCTCGCCAATGAGGAAGTGGAAAACGGCAAATCGAAAGAGGGGGGATTTCCCGTTGAGCGGCGACCACTCAAGCAGTGGGTCCTCCGGATCACTGCCTACGCCGACCGCCTCCTCGCCGACCTCGACCTACTCGATTGGCCCGACCACCTAAAAAAACTCCAGTCGAACTGGATCGGCCGCAGCGAGGGCGCCATGGCCACTTTCGTAGAGGAGTGCACCCATGAGCCCATCGCGATCTTCACGACCCGCCCCGACACCCTTTTCGGCGCCACCTACCTCGTCCTCGCCCCCGAACATCCCCTTGTAAACCGGATCACTACGCCGGGCCAAAAAGAGGAAGTGGAGAGTTACATCCAACAGACCGCCGCCAAAACCGACATGGACCGGACCGATCTCGCCAAAGAGAAAACCGGCGTTTGGACGGGCACCTTCGCCATCAATCCGGTCAACGGCAAAAAACTTCCCATCTGGATCGCAGACTACGTCCTCATGGGATATGGAACAGGCGCTATCATGGCCGTACCCGCGCACGACGAGCGCGATTTCGAATTTGCCGAGAAGTACAAGTTGCAGGTCGTCTCTGTCTACGACCCCGATCTCTCTCTTCTCGATCCCGAAAGCCTCACCTCTCCGGGCCAAGTGCGCGAAGCCGTCCTCCATGGAAAAATGTGTTGGACGAAAGATGGCCTCCTCATCAACAGCTCTTTCCTCAACGGCCTCAAGATGGAAGCTGCCATACAGAAAATGATCCAGTGGCTTGAGGAACACTCTGCTGGGAAACGGACTGTCAGCTACAAGCTCCGCGACTGGCTTTTTTCGCGTCAGCGCTATTGGGGCGAACCCATTCCGATCCTTCACTTTCCCGACGGCTCGATGCGCGCGCTCGACCTCGACGAACTCCCCCTCACTCCTCCGCAGCTCGACGACTATAAGCCCGCCGGCACGGGACAGAGCCCCCTTGCCAAGGTGCACAAGTGGGTTGAAGTCACCGACCCCAAAACAGGCAAAAAATGTCTGCGAGAGACCAACACGATGCCTCAGTGGGCCGGCTCCTGCTGGTACTATTTGCGCTTTTGCGATCCGAAAAACACCAAAGAAGCGTGGAGCCGTGAAGCAGAAAAATATTGGATGCCCGTCGACCTCTACGTAGGCGGTGTGGAGCACGCGGTCCTCCACCTCCTCTACGCCCGTTTTTGGCACAAAGTTCTCTTTGATTGCGGCCTAGTCCACACCTCAGAGCCCTTCATGACCCTTCGCAATCAAGGCCTCGTCACCGCCCGTTCCTACAAAATGACTCAAGGAGGCTACCTCAGCCCCGATGATGTCACCGAAAAAGAGGGCACCTATTTCTCCAAGAGGACAGGGGAAGCCCTCATCTCTCAAATGGAGAAGATGTCGAAGTCCAAACTCAACGGCGTATCGCCCGACGAGATCATTGAAGAGTTTGGAGCCGACTCGCTCCGCCTCTACGAGATGTTTATGGGTCCCTTCGACCGGGAAAAGTTTTGGAACACCGACGCCGTCAACGGATGCCGCAGATTTCTCAACCGTTTTTACGACACCGTCTATTCCGACAAAGTCACCGACGAACCCAATCTTCCCGCCCTCAAACTCGCACACCGACTCGTCGACGCGGTCACCCGAGATATCGAAAGCATGCAGTTCAATACCGCCATTGCGCGGATGATGGAGTTTCTCAACGCCTTCATTCCACTCGACGCCTATCCTCGCACCGCCCTCAAGATGGCTGTTCAGATGCTCTATCCCTTTGCCCCCCACATCGCCGAAGAACTCTGGGAAGAGCTCGGCGAGAAGCGCTCTCTCACCTTCGCCCCCATCCCAGCCGTCGATCCCCAATACCTCATGGACGAAACCGCCATTTATGTCGTTCAGGTCAATGGGAAGCTCCGCGGCCGCTTTGAGCTCCCGAAGGACCAAACCGAAGCTGAGCTCATGGACCTCGTGCGCCAGAAGCCAGAAATGGAAAAGCACCTAGCTGGAGAGATTATTAAAACCATCTTTGTCCCCAACAAGTTGCTCAACATAGTTCTCAGATGAACTTGCTTATTTTCCTCTACCTGATTCTGATCGGCCCCAAGCTGTTTCTGGATCGGGTACTCAGGGGCAAGCGTCATCCCGGTCTTCTGCAACGCCTCGGTCTTCGCGTTCCCCGATCTGACCGCCCCGTCATCTGGATCCACGCCATATCTGTCGGCGAAGTCAAAGCAGCCCAGCCCCTCTTCCGCAAGCTCCGGGAAACCCACCCCGACTCCTTCTTTCTCATCACCACCACGACAGCCACCGGCCAAGCGGAAGCCCACCGCTCCCTCTCCGATGCAGACGCCATTGCCTACCTGCCCCTTGACTTCACCTGGGTCGTCCGCCGTTGGGTCGCCAAGCTCCAACCCAAGCTCTTTATCCTCATCGAGTGTGATTTTTGGTTTAATCTGCTCGCCGCCCTCAAAAAAAGCGGAGCCCGCATCGTCCTCGTCAGCGGCAAGATATCCCAGCGATCCGCCCGCAGATTCGCCCTCTTTCCCACCTTCACCAAAAAGCTCTTTTCCCACTTTGATCTTCTCTGCATCCAGAACGACGACCACCTCCGCAGATTCGCCCCCCTTGTTCCCGACCCCAAGCGCCTCCACGTCACCGGCAATCTCAAGCTCGACATCGAGCCCCAGCCCATCGACCCCTCCTACTGGAAAACCCACCTCTCTCTCCCCCCTCAAACCCTCACCATCAGCTGCACCCACGCTCCTGAAGAAGCCCTCCTTCTCGACGCCCTTCAAGCCAGCGGCTGGTTTATCATTCTTGTGCCCCGCCATCCCGAGCGATTCAACGAAGTCGCCCAGCTTCTCACCCAAAAGCAGATCCCCTTCTTCCGGTGGAGCCATCTTCAAGCCAGAAGGGGAGGGGAGAGAGTCCTTCTCGTCGACGCCATGGGGCAGCTCCCCATCTGTTATTCCCTCAGCCGCCTCACCCTAGTTGCCGGCAGTTTCATCGACCATATTGGCGGCCACAACCTTCTCGAGCCCTGCCTGTACGGCAGTCCCGTCGTCTTTGGCCCCTACACCTACGCCCAAACTGAATTTGCCACCCGCGCCATCGACTCAGGCGCCGGCGTACGCCTCTCCCTCGATCAGCTCCCCGCCTTCCTCGCCACCTTCCCCACCC
>DATIIR010000144.1:0-7284 GCA_035479435.1 Chlamydiales bacterium | reverse complement strand
CCCAGCTTCTGGAGCGCCTCTTTGTTGAACTTGATCGTGTCGGGCTCCGTGACGCGGTAACCGATGTTCTCCACGCCGTGGTCGAGGAAGGCAGCCTCAATGCGGAATTTCCCATCGTCCTCAACAAGGCCCGCTTTCTTGATCGGGTGCTCGACGACGGTGATGTTTTCTTTGTACATACAACCGTAGCGGAGGCGATCGAAGTGTTTTTTGCCGCTAGCGGGATAGTAACAGTGGATCGGATGGGTCACTTTGTCGAGATTGAGGCGCATGAGCATCGAGCCAAAGCCGAGGCAATGGTCGCCGTGGAAGTGGCTGATCAAGATGCGGGTCACAACGGGAGGAGCGATATCGGCAAAGATAAATTGCCGCTGGGTCCCTTCACCCGGATCGAAGAGGAGCCCCTCATCATTCCAACGGACGAGATAGGCGCCGTGATTGCGGAAGCGGGTGGGCTGCTGGCTCGAGCAGCCGAGGATGATGATATCGCGCGCACTCATTTGGCCACCCGCTGTGCAAATAATGAAAAACGGGCGAGGTAGGCGCCGAGCAACCCGCCGACGATGTGGGCGGTGTTGGCGATCTGTGGCGCGAAATTGTTCGAGGTAAAGACCTGAATACAAAACGCGACGACTTGAAGGGCAAAAATAGCTCCGATGAAGAAAAAGAGAAACAGGACGGTCGCCTTATTGAGCGGATACCCTTCCCAAGGCGCCACTCGCTCGCGCATCCAGATAAAGCCGGCGAGTCCCATGACAATCCCCGAATAGCCGAGGAAAAAGGGGCCACTCATCAAATATTGGACGACATTGGGACCGACACCCGCGATGAGAGTCAGAAGAAGGGTGCGGAGCGGGCCGATCCTCTGCTCAATGGGGCGCCCCAAATACCAGAGCCAAAGCATATTGAAGAGAATGTGGAGGAGATTGCCGTGTAACAGGCACGGAGTGAAAAGGCGCCACACCTCGCCCTGCCGGATGCGGTAGAAAAGGGGGCCCTCATCTAAGTGGGTGTCCTCCCCTTTGATTTTGGAGACAACCCAATCGTACACCCCGCGCCAGTAGGGGGATTTTTCGGCAGATTCGAGCTCGGCGATCACTTCGGGGGGGATAGCATCCACTTTTTGGCTCTCATACTTCTCAATCGTCTTTTCCAGATGGTCAAAGGCGGGAGGCAAATCGAACAGAAAGAGCATTTGGAGCGGCGTCATCAAAAACGTCTGCTCAGAGAGCCCCTCTTTGCGCAACGGGATCTCTTGCAGAGTCGTAAGGAAAAAAACCAGAGTGCAAAGGGAGAGAAAAAAGTGGGTGACGTGCGTTTTAAACCTGCGAGGGGGGGGCAGATCCTGTGTGGGGACTTGCGGTTCAGGCTCCTGAGTGATGGGAGCATCGAATTTGGGGTGGGAGGCATTTTTTTGGAACTCCTCCATGATAGAGAAGGCCTCCGCCAGGCGATCTTCGTCGTGGACCCAGAGTTGATACGACATATGACCGGTAGCGGAATCGAAAGTCACTTCGCACTTATTGGCAATGCCCTGATTCGCCAGATAATGGCTCAAGCGATGCGCTAGGTTTTCATTGAGAAGCGTGCCCACCATCCTCATAATTTTTTAATCTTCTCAATAATAGCGGTTGTGGCAAGGCTCGGGATCCGGCCCACGAGATGGAGCCGTCCACCTTGTGCTTTGACCGTTTCCGCTTCTATGCAGGAGGTGCCATACTCAGCGCCATTGACATGAACGTTGGGTTTGATTTTTACCAGAAGCGCGATCGGGTCGGTCTCCTCAAACCAGGTGACATAATCGACAAACTGCAGCGCAGCCACCATCTCCAGTCTATAGGAAAGGGGGATAATCGGCCTATCGGGACTTTTGTATTTCTGGATCGAGGCATCGGAATTGAGCGCAACAATGAGCCGGTCAGCCTGTTTGTAGGCTTCGTGGATGATGAACAGGTGTCCCGCATGCATGAGATCAAAAGAGCCGTTGAGAGTCGCAATCGACAGTCCCCTCGCGCGCAGTGCGGCGACTTTTCTCTCAAGATGCTCGGGCTCGATTAGCTTTTTTTGGAGCCACTCTGGCTTCATGGGTATTTACCTTTAATTTTGGGAATGCGATTTTAAATACATCGTCGTAGTGTTCGACGAAATGGACCTCAACCCCCTTTTTCAAATAGTCGGGTAACTCATCGTAGTCGCGCAAATTCTCTTTCGGGAAAATCAACACATCCAACTTCGATCTTCGCGCGGCGATGAGCTTCTCTTTCAACCCGCCGATCGGAAGAACCCGTCCCGTCAGGGTCAGCTCTCCCGTCATCCCCAGATTTTCCCTCACGGGCACATTCAATAGGAGAGAGAGAAGCGATGTCGTCATCGTGACCCCCGCGGAAGGGCCATCCTTCGGCGTTGCCCCTTCGGGAATGTGAAGGTGGATCTGCGACTTCTCAAAAAACGGAACAGTGGGAGAGTAGCGGTGCACACTACTCTGCACATACGTCCAGGCGATTTGCGCCGATTCCTTCATCACCTCTCCAGCCTGACCTGTGAGCTTCATCTCTGTTTTTTCGGCCGGATATCTCACCGCCTCGACGTAGAGCGTAGCTCCTCCAAGAGAGGTCCAGGCAAGTCCCGTGGTGACGCCAACGGGATTCACCTTGTAGAAGCGATCGCTGGTGAAGATCGGTTTTCCCAAATAGCCGGACAATGTCTTTTCGGAGATGACCGCCTTCGCCTTTTTCTTCGGCCCACGGGCGATCTTCACCGCCACTTTGCGCATGATTTTTTTGATATTGTTCTCCAGAGAGCGCACCCCAGCCTCTCGGGCGTAGCCATTGATGATATGGCCGATCGCTCCCTTCGTAAATTCGATATCGCCCGCCTTCAACCCCATATTTTTTCGATTGCGCGGGATCAGGTATTTCTTGGCGATCTCGATCTTCTCGGTCGCGATGTAGCCCGAGAGGCGGAGCATCTCCATTCGGTCTTTCAGCGGATCGGGGATCGTATCCAATACGTTTGCCGTCACGATGAACAATACGTTCGACAAATCGCAGCGCACATCGAGGTAGTGGTCGAGGAAGTCTTTATTCTGCTCCGGATCGAGCACTTCAAGGAGCGCCGACGCCGGATCGCCATGATAGCTCGCCCCCATCTTATCGACCTCGTCGAGCATGATGACCGGATTCATCGTCTGACAATATTTCAGTGCCTGGATCATTTTGCCGGGCATCGCGCCGATGTAGGTGCGCCGATGTCCCTTGATTTCGGCCTCATCGCGCATGCCGCCGACCGAAAACCGGTAAAACTTCCGGTTCAATGCCCGCGCCACGCTCTTGCCGATACTCGTTTTTCCCACACCGGGCGGCCCAACGAGACAAATGATGCTCCCCTTCACTCCACCCGTCAATTTGCCGACGCCGATGAACTCGAGGATCCTCTCCTTGATGTCTTTCAAGCCGTAGTGATCTTGCTCGAGAACCTTTTCCGCCTTCTTGATGTCGTGCGTCTCTTTGCTATATAGGCCCCATGGGACAATCGTAAGCCAGTCGATGTAATTTCTCACGACGCCATACTCGGCCGACTGCACCTCGAGCGAGCTCAACTTGTCCATTTCGTCGCGGATCACCTTGAGGGCATCTTCAGGGATCTTTCGCTCCTTGATCCGCTCCTCAAACTTCTCGGTCTCCATCGTCTTGTCGTCTTTCTCCATGCCGAGCTCTTTTTTGATCGCCTTGAGCTGCTCGCGCAGGAAAAATTCGCGCTGTGTTTTAGAGATCGTCGCTTCGATTCTCTGGTTGATCGTACTCTGGAGCTTGCTGATGTCGAGCTCTTTTTTCAAAAGCATCAACGCCTTGTCGATCCGCTTTTCGATCTCGAAGGTCTCGAGCACATCTTGCAGCTCCTCGCGCGTTGCGGTCGTGAGGGCGACGGCAAAGTCAGCCAACCTCCCCGGCTCGGTGAAATCGGAGTGCCCCAAGAAAATCTGCAACTCCTCTTTAAAGAGAGGATTGAGCTTCAACAGCTCCTTGATGGTCGTGATGATACTGATCGAGTAGGCCTTCAGTTCCTTGGACAAATGGGAGAGCGGCGTATCGTCGTGGTACTTCACCTGAGCGAGGAGATGCTTGCTCTTCAGCGGTTTTTCGATCACAACCCGCTTTTCCATGTTCAAGACGACCTGCGCGCCCCCTTGCTCCATCGGGATGATCCGCAAAATCCGCGCCACCACGCCCACTTGGAAGAGGTCGGTGAAACCGATCTTGTAGATGTTGACATCTTCTTTATGGGTCATGAAGAGGCCGACGCACTTGTGGTCGGTCTTAGAGATGATTTTCAACACTTCGTAATAGGCGCCAGGCTCAATGACGATCGGCGCTGCCATGCCCGGGAAGAACGGCCTTCGATTGAGCGGCATGATATAGAGCTGATCGGGATAAGGAAGACTCGGGATGAGCGCCGATTCTTTCTTCGTATCGGTTGGCTCATCTTCCTCTTCGATAATGGGCTCAGCGGGAACCACAGGCTCGGTATCTTTAGGTGGAAAATCGTCGTTCAAATTGACCTCATGAAAAAGGATCCCAGCTTACCAATCTTTTCAAAAACTAGCAATGCTTAGCTATATACGCTTAGCTACACACTTTTGCCAGCCGTCCCAAAGCGAATGCGGAAAGGCACAGTCCCAGATCTCTGAGGGCGATATCGTAATAGTCTCCCAGGGCGATCAAATTAAGAATGATGAAAACCAGCCAGAGCCCCACGATATTGGCGAAGATTTTGGGCTTGAAGAAGACCCCTAACCCCGCGATGACCTCGACTACGCCGGCGATCAGCATCAATGGGGGGCCAAAACCGCCAAACCAAGGGACCAGGTATTTGTCCCAATCGACGAGAACATCAAAAAATTTATCGAGCCCTGCCAGGATGGGAGCCACCACGAAGACGACTCGCAAAAGCAGATAGGCCTGGTGCGTGGGTCCTTTGGAAACATTTTCCATACGCAATCTCCTCTGTTTATTTTTCTTTTTACGGGGCGGGAATTCACAGGTCAAGTAGAATATGGGACATGTTGATCCTCATTATCGAGACCAGCACCGAAAAGGGATGCCTGATTCTGGCTGAAGACGAGACGCCCGTGGCCGTCAAGATGCTTCCCGGCGGCCCCGAACTCTCCAAATCGCTCGCCTTAGAGGTCGAAAAATTCAAATGTAAAGCCGCTTTACATTTGGTAGCGGTGGGGACTGGTCCGGGCTCCTACACGGGCATTCGGGTGGGGGCGGCGTTGGCCAAGGCGCTCGCCTACGGCTGGCAAGTGCCCTTACTCGGCTTTTGCAGCCTTAAGGCCTTTACCCCGAACGTCGATGCCCCCTCGGTCGTGCTCGTGGACGCCAGGATGGGCGGGTTTTACGCCCTCATCGACCAAAAACCAGCCCTCATCTCCCCGACCGATCCCATCCTTCAGACCATCCCCCACATCGCCTCCCCCCACCCCGAACTGGTCAAAAAAAGGGTAACAAGTCCCGCCATCTGGCATGAAACAGAGCCCAACCCCCACCTCCTCGCTAAAATCGTTTACAGGCAGTTCCTCGAGGAGAGAACCTCCCCCCTTGAGCTCACCTATCTCTCCTGTCCTTGAAGAAAACCACCCCGATCAGCTAAAATGGATTCTTTTTAACCATTCATTAATGAGGTAATTGGACGATGCCCAGTGTAAAGGTACGGATCGGCGAGCCGATCGACAAAGCTCTTCGCGCTCTCAAGAAAAAACTTGATAAAGAAGGAATCATGAAAGCGGCGAAAGCCCACCGTTTCTACGACAAACCCTCAGTCAAAAGCCGATTGAAATCAAAAGCGGCAACTAAGCGTACAAAAACTGCGCTTCGTCGAGGCTACTAGTGACTAAAGACTACTACGGCACTCTTGGTGTGGCGCGCGATGCGAGCCCGGAAGAAATCAAGAAGGCCTATCGCAAAAAAGCGCTCGAATGCCATCCCGACCGGAATCAAGGCAATCCCAAAGCGGAAGCGCAATTCAAACTCGTATCTGAAGCTTATGAAGTCTTGAGCGACGACAATCGGCGTCGCGTCTACGACCAATATGGCGAAGAGGGGTTGCGCGGAGCTGGTCCGGGGGCAGGTCCCGGCGGTTTCCCCGGCGGTTTTTCTTCTATGGAGGAGGCGCTTCGCACCTTCATGGGCGCATTTGGCGGTGGGAGAGGCGGTGGTGGTGGTGGCGAATCGATTTTCGATTCGTTCTTCGGCGGCGGCGGGCCTGGTGCTGAAGAGGAGTCGCGCAAAGGGACGAGCAAGAAGGCAACCGTAAGAGTCACATTTGAGGAAGCTGCCCGTGGTTTAGAGAAAGAACTCGCGATCACCAACTATGCCACGTGTGAAGCCTGTGGCGGCCTCGGAGCCAAATCGCGCGCTGGCATTAAGGCGTGCGCCACTTGTCAAGGCAAGGGGCAGGTTTATCAGAGCCGCGGTTTCTTCAGCATGTCTTCCACCTGTCCTCACTGCGGCGGTGCGGGCCAAGTGATCACCGATCCTTGCAAAACGTGTGGCGGTGCAGGGCGCAATAAAGAAAAACAGCGCATTAAAATTCGGATTCCAGCGGGCGTCGACAACGGCATGCGGCTCAAGATGAGCGGCTATGGCGACGCAGGCGAAGCGGGCGGCCCTCCGGGAGACCTCTATGTCTACATCGAAGTGGAACCGCACGAAGCCTTCACGCGCGAGGGGGATGACGTCTACATTGAGCTCCCCATTACTTTCACGGAAGCGGCCCTCGGCTGTAAGAAAGAGGTGCCCACGCCCCTCGCCGAGCAGGTGCGCATCCAGATCCCCGAAGGGACGCAATCGTCCAAACTACTTCGCGTCAGTGGCAAAGGATTTCCCAATGTCCACGGCCAAGGGCACGGAGATCTCCTCGTCCGCATCTCGGTCGAAACACCCGTCAAGCTCTCCGAAAAGCAAAAAGAGCTTCTCCGTTCTTTTGAGAAATTGGAATCTCCCCAAAACAACCCTCGCAAGAAGGGTTTTATGGAGAAACTCAAGGTTTTTTTTTCAGAATAATCAGACTGATCTCTTAGCTTTGTCGAGATCTTTGCTCAGTTTCTCTTGTGTATCTGGATCGCCTGGAAATTTTTGGAACGTGGCGTAGTCTTTAGCGATCTGCTCATTTTGTTTCTTCAGCTCTTGGCGCATCAATTCGCTCGCTGTTTCGTTGAGCACATTCATCGCTTTGTCCATCACGCTTTTGAACTCTGCTTTCTGGTACATGTTGTCGGCTTTC
>DATIIR010000143.1:0-7530 GCA_035479435.1 Chlamydiales bacterium | reverse complement strand
AATATGTTAGTGATGAAATTCGGCGGCGCCAGCGTAGCAACTCCAGAAAGCTTCCTTAAAATTGCAGAACTCGTTATTGAAAGATCTTTACGGTTCAAAAAAGTAGTAGTTGTTGTGAGCGCAATGGGAAATACAACCGATCAATTATTGGAACTGGCAAGAAAAGTAAATCCCAATCCGCCCAAACGGGAAGAAGATATGTTGGTGTCAGTGGGCGAGAGGATCAGCATCGCACTATTGGCCATGGCCATGGCAAGAAAAGGAAAAGAGGCAGTGAGTTTCACAGGCAGCCAGTCGGGAATCATCACTTGCGAAAACCACTCCGACGCGAGAATTATAGATGTGAAACCAAAACGATTGGAAGAGGTCTTGGCCAAAGGTCAGGTGGGAATCGTCGCGGGGTTTCAGGGCGTGAGCCGAAAAGGGGAGATCACAACGCTTGGTCGGGGCGGCTCAGACACGAGCGCCGTGGCGCTGGCTGTCGCATTGGGCGCGCCAAAAGTGGAATTCTATAAGGATGTGGAAGGTGTTTACAATACCGATCCGAAAAAAGATGCGAAAGCACAGTTGTTGTCGCAATTGAGCTATGCAGATGCACTGCAAATCGCTGAGAACGGCGCAAAAGTACTCCATGCGCGATGCATTCAATTGGCAGAAAAAAATGGGGTGCAGCTAGCTGTACATTCTTTCCAAAAGCCAGCAATTGCTGGAACTATAATAGGAGTTGAGTGTAACAGGAACTCTTATACGAGTTATGAGGAGCCCATATGTTTGCGCAAATAGAAGAGCAACTGGAATTTGATTTTCAATTCAGTTGCCCTTACATCGAAGCTGAATACTACCGCGATGGGGCACAAGACCTGATTCGCCGGCTAGTGCCAGCAGACCTGCTCGAGGATGGGGGACAAGATCTGCCGATTCAGAGGGCCCGGTTTGCCGATATGCTTCCTCTGATTTGCTTCTCCGAGTTGAACAAAGCGCCCTGCGCACTCTCGGTGCTCCTCTTCTGCAAATACCGATTGAACGCGTGCAACTTTTTCTATGATATGGTGAGTCGCTGGTTGCTCCCCCAAAAACGGGTGAATGTCGAACTCTTCTTCGCCTCCGATGTCCGCTTGCCCCACTTGTCCGACGATTTGTTGAGCGTGGCAGAAATTGTGGTTCACTTAAAGAGCGCGCAAGATGTGGAAGAGGCGCGCCGCAATCTCCACTCGGTTGAGACGGAGATCAGATTGGGCGTAGTGTCGAATTATCATGCGCGTAGAATATTGGAATTCAAGGGGTTATCAGCCGATGGTAAAACGGCGATGATCCAGGAAAAAATCGGTTCATTGATCCAGAGCCACTCCAAAGATTACGACCAGGGCATTTTCTCACAGATGCAACATTTTCTCGTCTGCGTCCGGGAAGACTTTAAAAATTTGCGCGATTACCACCACATCAGCCGCATCATTTCCAACCTCCACAGTTTGCGCAAATTCATTAAGCAGAACAGGCAAGTCTATCCGACGAAACGACATGTGGTATTGAAGTTCTTAAAGACGCGCTTGACTTTGCCTTCACAGAAAGAGAGACCTGTATTGGGCATTTTGGCGGGGCTCAATTTCCTCCGCGAGCACGAGGTGTTTGAGACGGGCCACCTGATCAGTGCGATCCAGAAAAATCTCCCGAATGTCCGATTTGTGGAGGGGTCTGCCTTCCTCGATAAAGGCGAGGCGACTTTAGCGACGATCTATTTGGAGGTCGAGAAGGTGGATGGTTCCGACTTTGATCTGGAAGAGATCCACAGACTCAAAGTCATTTTGCCCGACCAGATCAAAGGGCACATCGAGCAACTGACCCATCCGATTTTTATGCCTCGCAATGATGAAGAGGTGCTCCGCAACATCATGTCTCTTTCGAGACAGATCCGCTTTGTAGGCGATATGCCCCACATCATCATCTCGTTCGATGAGCAAAAAGGGAGCGAGCTTTGTTTTACGATCATTTTGGTTCGTGTATCTGCGGAAAATGCGCCGACAGTGCAAGAGCTTTTCGCTGCAAAACGGACTACTTTAAAATACATTCCCGATCGCGTTCGGAGAGTGGGACATGTGCGCCGCAAATATGTGAAAGAGGCCACTGTATTTAGGACCGTGCTTCCGACGGCCCAATTCCTCCGCGACGATCACTCAGTCGATCTCTACAAGGCGCGTGAATTTGTCCTCGGCGAAGTGAGCAGAGTGATCGGCGATGTGCGCGATTACAACGGCGGCATGATCTACAAACTCAACGAATCGCTCAATGCGTTGAAGGCTGCCTTGGGCAAAGGGGCCGATCCGATTCTCCTGGAGAAGTTTTTCTACTCGCTCGCGCCGATCGAGATGAGAGGCGCCTTGGAGACTGAGCCGCTCAAGCAGTTTTTCCTCACGCTGATGCAGGCGATCAAGACCGATTCGATTCAGAGAAAAAGCGACTCGGGAAGCGTCTACATCGTAGCGCCCAAGAAAAAGAAACCGATCGAAGGGCTCTCGATTCCAGCCCACCAACTGGTCTCTTTTGCGTTGGATATTCACGACATGCCCTACGTGGGCTACATGTATCTGACCGATGTGAAAGAAGAGCAGCAGCAATTCGTCGATGCGGCGCTCCGTTCTTTTCTTTAATCGATTAGTCATCTAGTATTGTGGGAATATGAGCAAAATTCCCATTTCCATTTGCCCCTCGATTCTCTCTGCAGATTTTGGCCGTTTGGCTGAAGAGGCGAAGAGATTGGAGGCTGCAAAAGCCGATGAGATTCACATCGATATCATGGATGGCCATTTTGTTCCGAATCTGACGCTGGGGCCTCAGGCCGTGGCGGCGATCCGGAGAGCGACAAAGCTCTTCCTCGATGTCCATCTAATGATCTATAATCCGTTTGATTACATTGAGGCGTTTGCCGCTGCAGGAGCCGATCGGATCACGTTTCATTTTGAGGCGACAGAGGATGTCGACGATACTCTCGCCTTCATCAGGCGCTGCGGCAAAAAAGCGGGGCTGGCGTTTCGGCCCGAGACATCGTTCACGATGATCCCCAAGTATTTGCCGCTATGCGATATGGTATTGCTCATGACTGTAAGCCCCGGATTTGGGGGACAGAAATTCATGACTGAGGTGGTCGAAAAGATCCGGATGACGAGGGAGTTTTGTGGAAAATATGGGGTCGCTCAGGGCGGCATCGTGAAGCCCGGCGTTTCCCTTCCCCCTTTTGACATTCAAGTCGATGGCGGCATCAACAATGAGACGGGGCGCATTTGTGTTGAAGCGGGCGCCAATATCCTTGTGAGCGGCAATTTTTTATTCAGTCAACCCGATCTTAAAAAAGCCATTGAACATTTACGGAATGTATGAACCACGCAGCGTTGAAAAAAGTCGTTGTGATCGGTGGGGGGACGGGTAACTTCGTCGTCTTGCGGGGCTTAAAGAAATATCCCCTCGATCTGACCGCGATTGTCTCGATGACCGACGACGGTGGCAGCACCGGGATTTTGCGCGATGAGCTGGGGGTTTTGCCGCCCGGAGATGTGCGCCAGTGTCTGGTCGCGTTGTCGAATTCAAGCCGCCTGATGCGCTCACTGATGAATTACCGCTTTGAAAATGGCGGGCTCGGTGGCCACTCGTTCGGCAATCTCCTTTTGTCAGCACTCGAGAAGGTGACCGGCAGCTTTGAAAAAGCGGTCGAAGAGGCGGGGAAAATCCTCTACATCAAGGGGAAAGTGATCCCTGTGACGACTCACCAAGTGCGATTGAAGATGATCCTCAATAACCGGAAAGTATTAGAGGGAGAAAAAGAGGTCTACCTCTCCCAGGAGATCGACCAGGGCTATAAATCGATTTATCTCGAGCCGTTCCCAAAGGTAAACCCGCGCGTCATCGAAGAGATCAAGAACGCCGACCTGATTGTGATCGGACCGGGAGGGCTCCACACATCGCTCATTCCGAATTTGCTCGTCGAGGGCGTCTGTGAAGCGATTTGCCAAAGCGATGCCCGCAAAGTTTACGTCGTCAACCTAATGAACCGAAAGGGACAGACAACGGGCTACTGCACCTCCGATTACTTGAAGGAGCTGGTCCACTTCATGGGGAAAGATATTTTCGATCACATTTTGATCAATGTGCAACAGCCTCCCAGCGATCTCATCGAAGTCTACGCAGGAGAAGGGGAGTTGGTTCAAAATGACCTCAAAGACGACAGGCTGATTTTCGCTGAGCTGCTCGGAAGACTCGCGGAAGAGCCGCGCCGCGATCTGATGAAGCGCAATTTGATTCGCCACGATTCGAAAAAATTGGCCCAGGAGTTGATGCAAATTGTTGATCATATTTGATCTTGACGACACATTGATCGATACATCGGGCAGCGTGACCCCCTTTAAGATGAGAGAGTGCTTAAAGAGGTTCATTCGGGAGGGACTCGCCATCTCCGATTTCGACCGCGCCTACGCCGAGCTCATCGCCATCAATGCCAAGTCGCCCCGCTCTAAAGATTCCTTGTCACAGTTTGTGGAGAAGCGGGGAGGCGATTTAAGCCTGGTGGAGAAGGCCATGGAGGAGATGACCTCCCCTTTGCCTTCCCACTTCACGATTTCCACCACTCCCCATGCTAAGGAAATCTTAAAACACCTCCGTTCTACCCATACACTCGCCTTGGTGACGGGCGGACATCCCCCCTTCCAGCTTGAAAAGCTCGAAAAAGCTGGTATTGATAGGACGTTTTTTAGTAAGATAGCTATCCCCGAGGATTCCATTAAGAAGCCCTATTACGAGGGGTTGATTAAAGAATTTTCGATGCCTGCGGGCCAGGTTTTGGTCTGCGGCGATCGCGTTGCGATGGACCTCGTCCCAGCTTATGAGCTCGGATTTACGACGGTTCACATGCGATGGGGGCGAGGCGTGCTTGCTGAAACGGAAAAATGGATACACCATTCCATTACCGATCTTAGCGAATTAAAACGGATTATTAAAGTATGACAACAGCGAATCAGATAACACCTGGAATGACGCTTAACTTCGACGGGAAGATCTACCGCGTCGAATCGAGCGTGAAAGTCACCGTTGCTAAGGGAACGCCGTTTGTCAAGACGAAGCTTCGCAATTTGATCACAGACGAGACGATCGAGAAGAACTTCAAGTTGGACCAGACCGTCCAAGAAGTATCGCTCCTCGAGCGGCTCCTCGAGTTTCTCTATCCAGAGGGAAAAGAGTACCTTTTCCTCGATATCGGCAACCTAGAGCAAGTCGTTGTTCCAGCTGCGATTCTCGCCGATAAGGTCCACTATCTCAAAGAGGGGATCCAGGTGAAGGCAATGTTTTATGGCGACACGATTTTTGCCGTTGAGTTGCCCCAATTCCTCGAGATTATGGTTGTGAAAACCGAAGGAAGTGAAGCCGCCCGTTCAGCCTCTACGAAGAGAGCTGTTCTGGAGACGGGAGCCAAAATCGATGTGCCGCTCTTTATCGAGAGTGGAGACGTGATCAAGGTCGATACGCAGACAAATGATTACATACAGCGAGTCTAAATGGACATTCACCAAATTAAGGAGTTGATGGCCCTTCTCGAGGAGAGCAAGTTCTCAAAGCTCGTCTTCAAAAAAGGGGATGTGGAACTCCAGCTTGAGAAAGAAACTCTTCCTCCGCCCCGCACCCGCGCCAGCCCTGCCGAGACTGAAGTGGCTTTCCAATCGGAAGCCCCAGTGACTGGAGAGAGGGGAGGATCGGTCCGCGTTGAGGCACCTGGCACTTTTGTGACCTCTCCGATGGTCGGCACCTATTATGGGGCACCTGCTCCCGATCAACCTCCCTTTGTGAAGGTGGGCGATAAAGTCGATGAAGGGACTGTCGTCTGTATCGTGGAAGCGATGAAAGTGATGAACGAAGTGAAAGCGGGCATGAGCGGCATAGTCGCAGAAATTCTCGCCGACAGTTCACAGCCGGTCGAGTTCGGCACCCGCTTATTGAGAATTACCTAAAAAATGCAAAAAGTACTGATTGCCAATAGAGGCGAAATCGCCGTCCGCATCATCCGAGCCTGTCACGATCTCGGCCTCTCCACCGTCGCCGTCTATTCTGAAGCCGATGCCGAGGCGATGCATGTCCACCACGCCGACGAGGCGATCTGCATCGGCGAGGCGCCCTCTACAAAATCGTATCTCAAGATCTCCAATCTCATCGCCGCTTGCGAAATCACCCACGCCGACGCAGTCCATCCGGGCTACGGCTTTCTGAGCGAGAATGCCAATTTCGCCTCCATTTGCGAGAGTTGCGGACTCAATTTCATCGGCCCACCTTCCCAAGCCATTGCCGCCCTCGGCGATAAATCGAGAGCGAAGGCAACTGCCCGCAGCGTCAAATGCCCCGTGATTCCAGGCTCTGAAGGCATCGTCTCCGATGCGGAAACAGGGCTGAAAGAGGTGCGCAAGCTGGGCTTCCCCATCTTCATCAAAGCCGTCGCTGGCGGAGGAGGAAAAGGGATCCGGATCGCCTATTCGGAAGAGGATTTCGTCAAAAAATTCATGGCCGCCCGCGCGGAAGCCGATGTGAGCTTCAACAACCCCGATGTCTATCTCGAAAAAATGATCGTCAACCCTCGCCACGTCGAAGTGCAGATCATGGGAGATAAACACGGCAATTACCTCTATTTAGGCGAGCGCGATTGCACCATTCAACGCCGGCGTCAAAAACTCATCGAAGAGGCCCCCAGTCCCAAAGTCGATGAGAATCTCCGCAAAAAAATGGGCGAATGCGCAGTAGCGATTGTCCGCGCCGCCAAATACCACTCTGTCGGCACCGTTGAGTTTCTCCTCGACGAGCAAGGGCACTTCTATTTCATGGAAGTCAATACCCGCATTCAGGTCGAGCACACCGTCACGGAAGAATTGACTGGCATCGACCTCGTTCAATGGCAAATGAGAATTGCCCAAGGCGAAAAAATACCCTTCAAACAAAAAGATATTGAGTTTACGGGGCACATTTTTGAATTCCGCATCAACGCGGAAAACCCCGCTCATCAATTCGCCCCATCGCCTGGACAGCTCGAGCACTATATCCCGCCTGGAGGGCCCCATGTTCGCGTCGATAGCGCTTGTTATGGCGGCTATCGGATCCCTCCGAATTACGATTCAATGATTGCTAAACTGATCGTTAAAGGACGCAACCGTGAAGAGGCGATTCGCCATGCAAAACGGGCCCTCCGCGAGTTTCACATCGCAGGTGTTCATACGACGATTCCTTTTCATCAATATATGCTTGAAGACAAAAGGTTTTTGACACATGATTACACGATTAATTATATTGACAATCTGCTTGCTGAAGGCTGCAACTTTACCCGCTGAGTCGATGGATCCCACAAAATTACGACCGCTTCTCCCTAAAGACGAAATCGCCTCTAAAATTAAAGAGACAGCGCAGCAAATCAATCAAGACTATGCGGGAAAAGATCTCGTCATCGTCATGGTCCTCAAAGGATCGCTCTGCCTCGTCGCAGATCTGATCCGTGAAATCGATCTCCCCCTC
>DATIIR010000142.1:0-4058 GCA_035479435.1 Chlamydiales bacterium | reverse complement strand
TTAGTTTGTAAATTGTTATAATTAAAAATTGGTTTGTGTTTGAGAGTGAAAAAGGGTATAGTGGGCTGTCGGAGAAAAATCTATGTATGAGCCGCAGAATATTCTTGTCAGGATGCCGAATTGGATTGGAGATTTAATTTTAGCGACGCCTGTATTGACCGACCTGAGAAACGCGTTTCCGAAGGCGATGATTACGGCGATGTGCAAGGCGCCGCTGAGCGAGCTGCTCCAAGAAGACCAGGCGATCGATGAGCTCTTCAGCTTCACGAGGCCTTCGAATGATTTTGTGAGAAGAGAGCAGCGCGACATCATCGCCAAGATTCAGGCGGGCAAATACGACACGGGCATTTTGACGACGAATTCGTTCTCATCAGCGTGGTGGTTTTGGCAGGGAAAAGTGGGGCGGCGGATCGGCTATTCAGCTCACTGCAGAAGGCTATTGCTTAATGAACCGCTCCGGTTTCGGAGCGAGAAAGAGCACATCGTCGATTCCTACAAGAGACTTTTAGCGCCGCTGGGCATTCCCCTTTCGAAGACCGCGCCGCGCCTTTTTGTCACGAGCAAGGAGGTGGGAGAGTCGAAGGAACTTCTCTATCAACGCGGCTACGAGAAGGGAAAAAAGTTGATCGGCATCAATCCGGGCGCAGCGTACGGCTCGGCAAAGTGTTGGCCTCCCGAGCGGTTCCGCGCATTGGCGATGCGGCTCCTTCTGGAGACCGATGCCTACGTGGTTTTCTTTGGCGATGTGGCGACCGCTAAGCTCGTGAAGGAGATTGTGCAGGGATTGCCCGAAAAAGTGATCGATCTAGCGGGTGTGACGAATTTACGAGAGCTCGCCTGCATCATCAAAGATTGCAGCGTGCTTGTGACGAATGACAGCGGCCCCATGCACATCGGCTCTGCGTTTGGAGTCCCACTGGTCGCGCTCTTTGGTTCCACGGACGAGACGATTACGGGGCCCTATGGCCAAGGGCACAATGTGATCCACAAGAAGGTCTCTTGTTCCCCTTGCTTTAAGCGCGTTTGCCCGATCGATTTTCGCTGCATGAAGCAAATCAGCGTAGACGAAGTTGTGGAGCGAGTGCTCTCCCATGTTTAGAACGTTAGCCCGCCTCCTATTGCCCAATCCGCTCGATCGGATGTTGAAGAGAGGAGGCAAGAAGATCTTGCTCGGGTGGAACCGAGGCCTCGGCGATATCGCTTTAGGACTCTATGCGATTGTCCACCGCATTCGGGAATTGATCCCCGACGCTGAAATCACTTTCATCACGCGGGAGAACTTGCGCGACGGATTTTCGATGCTCGAAGGGGTGAAGACGCTCGTGGCGCCCGATTGGAAGCGAGGCCAGAGCGCGCCGATCGATCCGCTGCTGAAAAAACAGTACGATTTAGTGATTGAAAAGCCGAGTCCCACCGATTGGGTGCAGTGGCAAAGGGGCACCCTCACGCCCCGCTTGAAATGGGACCCATCGCACGACCTTCTCCATCAAAAATTCCCATCCCTCAATGGTGTTACTTGTATCGGAGTTCAAGTTGTGACGGAGACCCATTATGGACTTTGGCGCAATTGGCCCCTTGAGAGGTGGCATGAGCTTTTCGATCGATTGGAGAAGATGCCCCATGTGAAAGTGCTCCTCTTTGGATTTGGCAATGAACCGAAATTTCCCCACAAAAATCTGATCGATCTGCGCGGGAAGACCACCCTTTTTGAGCTCCTTTCGATCATCAAACACCGGTGTTATGCATTGGTTCTTCCCGATTCGGGGATCTCCTCGATGACCTACTATCTCGACGCGTCGTTTCCGATTCGGTTGGTGACGCTTTGGGCCGATCCCAACCAAGGGATTTTGAAGCAGAAGGTCGCCTCGCCAAACCCGCAATTGGTCCATTGTCCGCTCATTGGAGAGGAGCGCAATTTGGCCACCGTGACGGTGAGCGCCGTGATGGCGGAGCTCTTTCCTGCGGTGGGCATCATCCTCGCAGGCGGCCAGGGGACGCGCCTAGGCTTCACGGGTCCGAAAGGGCTCTTTCCCATTGCGGGAAAGAGCCTGTTCCAGTGGCTTTGCGAGAAAGTGTCCGATCGGAGACGGCCGCTCGCCATCATGACGTCAGAGCTCAACCACGAGGAGACGGTCGCCTATTTTGAGAAGCACCAATTTTTTGGCCTGGAGGTGCATTTTTTTCAGCAGGAGATGGAGCCCCTTTTGGATGAGGAGAAGCGGCCATTGCCAGTTCAAGGGCCCAATGGAAACGGCAGCGTGTTCCGCTCCTTTGTGAAATCGGGCCTGGCCGATCTATTTGCTCGAAGGGGGATCGATCTCGTCACGGTGACGAATGTCGACAATCCGCTCTCCGATCCCTTTGACGCCGGTCTGATCGCGAAAGCGCGCGGGAGCGAAGTGGCGGTCCAATGCATTGAGAGGACCCCCCTCTATCCCTCGATGGGCGCGTTGGTGGAGAGAAGCGGCCGCATGGAGATCGTCGAGTACACCGACCTAGACCCAGCTGCAGACTACAAACTCGCTTACAGCGGGCAGATGGCATTTGATCTTTCGTTTTTCCGCAAGATGGCGGAAGTGCCCTTGCCGACCCACTGGGTGAAGAAAAAGCTTGACGATCGGTGGATTTGGAAGGGGGAGCAGTATCTTTTTGATGCGCTCCCCCATGCATCGCGGGTAGAAGCCATTGTTTCGCCCTGCGAAACCTGTTATGCTCCAGTGAAGAGCCGCGAAAGCATAGCGCTGGTGGAAAAACTTTTAAGGGAAAAACGATGAAAATTGGCTACCTAGGTGCTGGGACTTGGGGCTTTGCCCTCGCCGCGATCCTTGCGAACAACGGCCACCAAGTCGTCGTCTGGACGCGCGATCCCGCCTTTGCCGCCCAGTTGCAAAAGAGGCGCGTCCACCCCAAATTGCCCGGCATCGAAGCCCCCAACACCATCCACTTCACGAGCGATCTCTCCCAAGCCCTGCACGGCGCCGAGGCGATTGTGGAGAGCGTCACCTCATCGGGCATTCGCCCTGTTTTTGAGCAAGTGGGTCCCGTTCAAGTTCCCATTATTCTCACATCGAAGGGGATCGAGCAGGGAACCGGCCTCCTCCTTCCTGAAGTCGTCTCCTCCCTCATGGGCGTGGAGGAGAGTCCTCTCGTCGGCTGTCTCAGCGGCCCGAGCCATGCTGAGGACATCATCCTCAATCTCCCCACATCGGTCGTCTGTTCCGCCTACAATCCTTCTGTGATGAAGACCATCCACGAGCTTTTCACCACTCCCACCTTCCGCATCTACCCGAACGGCGACATTCGGGGCGTCTGTTTTGGTGGCGCGATGAAGAACATCATCGCCATTGCGTGTGGGATAGCCGACGGGCTTGGTTGCGGCGATAATACCAAAGCGGCGCTGATGACGCGTGGGCTGCACGAGATCCGCAAGCTCTGCACCGTCAAGCAGTGCCGTCCCGAGACCCTCAACGGCCTTTCGGGCATGGGCGATCTCTGTGTGACCTGCATGTCGCGCCACAGCCGCAACTATCGGTTTGGCAAGCTCCTTGCCGAAGGCTTTTCTCCCGAAGGGGCGCGCCAGAAGATCGGCATGGCTGTTGAAGGTATTTACACCTGTGTCTCTGCGCGTGAGCTCGGCCACAAGCACCAGATCCCCGTCCCCATCACCGAAGCGAGCTACGAGATCATCTACGGCGGCCTCGACCCCCGCGAAGCCGTCAAAATGCTCCTCCAGCGAGCCATCAAGGAAGAGCACCTATAAAATAACCTATTGATATACAGATGTTTGTGTTTATTGCGCCATAAGTTTGGCGCAATAATGCGATTGCGCCATATAATGGCGTAAAAGTGGCGCAATTGTTGGAGGGTCGATGGAAGACGTCTTAGAAGCTATCATTGAAATCGTGGGAGGTTATCCCGACGGTGTCTCTATCGAGCAGATAGAAAAGGCGTTGGCATCTGCTCCTCCAAGAAGAACCTTGCAGCGCTATCTGGCCCAACTGGCTAAAAACGGCCAGTTGATCATTGAAGGTAACACAAAAGGTCGTCGTTATAAAATT
>DATIIR010000141.1:0-7250 GCA_035479435.1 Chlamydiales bacterium | reverse complement strand
GAGTTCACTTTCGAGGCTTTAGTTGTCAAAAATTCTATAATAAGCTACGATGAAAGCATCGTCCCTCATGAGTATCCTTTGGGGACCGCATGAGAAAGCCACGGGCCATAAACCCGTGGTCTGTTTTTTTCTGAGGCGTTTGTGCTCCTTCACAGAACCATATCTCTCATTGATGGATTCAATCTTTATCACGCGATTGCCAGTCTTCGTCGTCCAGAGCTAAAATGGGTCGATCTAAAGCTTCTTTCCCGGAAATTTATCAATACTTCTACAGAACAACTCGATGCGGTATTTTATTTTACCGCATATGCTGACCATGTTGCAGCTTCAATTTTGCAAGCGCAAAAGGCATATATTAAAGCTCTCACAATCGCTGATGTGCAGCCTGTTTTAGGGTTCTTCAAAAAGAAAGACAGAAAGTGCCCTAAATGCAGCCATAAATGGGTCAGTCATGAAGAAAAGGAAACCGATGTCAATATCGCCTCTTATTTGATCGACCTGGCCTATCAAAATATATTCGACCATGTGCTTATCATCTCGAATGATTCAGATCTTGGCCCAGCAATTCGTTTGATTAGAAAACGCTTTCCACACAAGCGCATCACAACCATAGCCCCACCCAATTACTATCATAGCAATGAGTTAATTCAAGCCTCTTCGGATAAAGCCCGCATTCGGATTGAGCATCTCGAACAAGCCCTTTTTCCAAATATTGTTGCAAACTCTTCTGGTCTTCTCGTGAATTGTCCCAAAGAATATACTGCTGAGGCTGTTTTCTCAGAAACATAATGGAGAGAAAAGACGGATCCATCTCCTTACCTCTAGGTGACCCTGTATTCAAAAGAATTAGGCAAATCATGGGAGGCCGCCTCGAAAGGGGATGCTCCCTATAAAGTACCTCCCTTAAAGTAGGGATTTATGGAATTTAAAAGAGTGAAAATATCTGCGTGTAGAGCTAAGCCACACTATGTTTTATGGCTTCGATTTAGTGATGGGCTCGAGGGCGAAGTAGATCTCTCAGACTTAGTTGGCAAAGGGGTCTTTAAAGCCTGGAAAGTAAAAAAGTTCTTCGATGCTGTTCGTGTCGATTCTGAAAGTGGTACCGTATGCTGGGATCGTGAAATTGACCTGGATCCCTACGTGTTGTATAACGACGTTTTAAGCGCACAAAAACCTCGGAAAAAAACTTCCAAAGCGCGGAAATCAAAGAAACCCGCGGTCACCAAACGTTCACGCTCAAAAATTCGCTAAATTTTAAGCCGCATCAACGACACGGCTGATCTTTTACCGAGCTAGTGGAGCGCGACGCACCCATGTCAAGCTCTCATCTACGGCACAGTAAAGAGAGAGAACTCCTGCAGCCACCAACAACGGCGCAGAACCCGTAACTACCGCCGCTGCTACGGTCGGAGGCGTTGCCACTCTGGCTAAAACACGCCCTATTCTGACAGCTCTGCCGCATAATGTCGCAGGTCTCTCTTCAAAGTGATGTTCAGCTCCCACCGATACGACCAATCCAATCGCCTGTACTGCAATGGCGATGATAGCCACCTCTGGAGGAAGGGAGGCTCTGAATGGCCATGTGGCTCCTCCAAGTGTTTGTAAAGTCAGCGCTGCTGGCGCAAAGACATGTCTATGCATTTGGCGCCGTATATCCTGCTCGTCAAGCTGCTCTTGATCACCTTCATCCCCTTCCACTTGCTCTTCTGCTGCGTGCTCGGGAACAATATTCAATGCAACAAGGTCCTCACGAATGGCTGCCACGACCTCTGCTCCGACCTCTCCTGGTTGTCCGAGCTCTCCAGCTCCTTCAATTTGTGGCTGTGGAGCATAGGGATTGTATGCTGGTTGTACCGATAAAGACATAATTACCTTCTTTTTTAGTTATTGATGCGTAGATTATATTAAATAATATAATTTATGTCAAATTAATTATTAATAAGAAGATATCGCAACATGTTAATAATTAGACACTTAAGAAATATACCTTACCATTGGACAAACAATCGGTTTTTTCGTAAAAGGGGCTTATGCACCACCCAGAGCCCGAATACCCTCCCCTCTCCCCTCAGGAGTTGAAAAACGCAATCTCCGCAGAGTCTCAGGCGTTTGAGAGCGCCTACCGCTGGCTCGAAAAACACATGCCCCCGAGCTTTCTCGACGCCGTTGACCAGGAAACAAGAGTCCTCATCGCGCGCCAGTTGTTGAGCTTCTGCCTGCAAGACCACTTCTCTCCCATCTATTTCAAACACAAAATCATCGTCCTCTGCACCGATGGCCCCGACGCCGATCTGAAGATCTTTAAGAAATACAGCGGCTATGTGATCCGCTACTACCGCGCCTTCGTCTCCAATGAGCCGCCTCCTTGTGAAAATAGAGGCAATCTGCGGATCGCCCTCCTCTACTTCCACGACTTGTCTAAGACGGAAAAGATCGATGGCGAAAAGAAGAAAGAACTATTCGCCTTGGCGAGAGAACACAATCCAGATCTCGCGGAGGGGGAGATCGAAAATCTGTTGCACGGACTGACGCCCAATTTCCTCCGCTCGATGGCGGGAGAGCGTTTGGCGCTGGCGCTCGAGATGTTTTTTAGGGCCAAAAGCCGCAAGCAGTGCCAATATGAGTTAAGGCGCAACGAGAACTGGAAGGAAAAAGGGGCCCCCTCCCTGCAGCTCATCATGGCGTGGCGCAATGTTCCCAAAGCGGGCTTCCTCTACCATTTGGCCAAGCTGATCAACACCCATGGCCTCGCGCTGCAAAAAGTCGTCGGCACCTACATCGATATCTCCAGCACCGATACGATCTTGATCCTCTCTTTGGGCCTGCACGGTCTGAAGGGGAAGGCCGCGTGGGAAGAGGCCGACATCCCCGACTTCCTGCGCGAATTTGTGCTGATCAAGTACTTCGACACCGATGACCGGATCGGCGAGGTGTTTGTGGAAAAGCACCTCCTCACCGGCAACGAAGGGCATCTCGTCCGCAATTTTGCGAGCTTCATCCACCAAGTGCTCGTCTATGCCGATCCCTATCTCTACTCTTTTGACAACGTCGTCGAGGGGCTCTGCCGTCACCCCGAGCTCACCGTCCAGCTCTCCAAAGCTTTCGCCGCCAAATTCGATCCCGAAAAGCACAACCCCCACGAATACGAAAAAGTGAAAAAGGAGTTCATGCTCCTCGTCGAGAAACTCGATACGGGCCAAGCCGTCTACGATATCAGACGCAAAAACATCTTAAGACAAGCGCTCAACTTCATCGAACACACGCTCAAGACCAATTTCTACCGCAATAACAAGAGCGCCTTCGCCTTCCGCCTCGATCCCAAATACCTCGACAACGTCCCCTTTGAGCGCAAAGAGAAGTTCCCCGAACTCCCCTTCGGGATCTTCTTCATCAGAGGGATGCATTTCATCGGCTTCAACATCCGCTTTAAAGACCTTGCCCGCGGCGGCGTTCGGACGGTGGTGACGGAGCGGATGGAACAATTTTCTTACGAGCGAAATAACATCTTTTCGGAAGGGTATAATCTCGCCCTCACGCAGCAGAAGAAAAACAAGGACATCCCCGAAGGGGGCGCCAAGACGGTGATCCTCCTCGAGCCGTTTGGGGTGTTTGATGAGGAGAGGGAGATTTTTAAACGGGAGATGGAGGCCGATGGCGTCGAGCCCGCCATCCAGGAGGAGAAGCTCAAGATCTACGTCCGAGACCACAAACTCTCCTATCTCTACGCCTCGCAAACCTCCTTCATCGACGCCTTCTTATCTCTGATCAACTGCGACGACGACGGGACGCTCCGCGCCAAATCGATCGTCGACTACTGGAAAAAGCCCGAGTACATCTATCTCGGTCCTGATGAGAACATGTTCAACGACATGATCAATTGGATCGCCAGTTACGCTGTCGAACACAACTACAAGCCCGGCAGATCGTTCATGAGCAGTAAGCCTGGCGCCGGCATTAACCACAAAGAATTCGGCGTCACCTCCTATGGCGTCAACGTCTATCTGCATCAGGTGCTCCTCTTCCTCGGCATCCATCCAGAAAAAGAGCCCTTCACGATCAAGATTTCGGGGGGTCCAGATGGCGACGTCGCCGGCAATGAGATCGTCAACCTCTACAAGTACTATCCGCAGACCGCCAAGCTCCTCGCCCTCACCGACGTCTCTGGCACTATCTACGATCCGCTCGGCCTCGACCTCAAAGAGCTCGTCAAGCTCTTCCACGACGCGCTCCCCATCCGCAACTACCCCCACCAAAAACTCTCTCCCGGCGGCTTTCTCCTCGACACCCGCACCAAGAGGGAAGAGAGCGCCTATGCCCAGCAGACTCTTCTTTGGCGCAACAAAGACGGCTCTCTCGTCCAGGAGTGGCTCTCTGGCAATGAGATGAACCAGCTCTACCGGAACAATCTCCACCAAGTGAAAACGGACGTCTTCGTCCCTGGAGGCGGCAGGCCCCGCACCCTCAACGCCGCCAATTACACGACCTATCTCGACGAAACTGGCAAGCCCACCTCCAAAGCCATCGTCGAGGGGGCCAATCTCTACCTCACACCGGGCGCGCGCCGTGCCCTCGAGAAACTGGGGCTCATCATCATCAAGGATAGCTCTTGCAATAAGGGCGGCGTCATCTGCTCTTCCTTTGAAGTACTCGCCAGTCTCTGCATGAGCGAGGAGCAATTCATCGCCGAGAAGAGCGCCTATGTTAAGGAAGTTCTCGCCATCATTGGCAAAGCGGCCCTTAACGAAGCCAATCTCCTCCTCAATACCCACAAGCAAACCGGCGAATTCCTCTCCGACATTTCAGACGCTATTTCGCAAAAGATCAATCTCTTCAAGTATCAGCTTCTCGACTACTTCACCAAGATCGATCTCCCCACCAACCCCAACCATCCCCTCATCAAGTGCCTTCTCAACTATTGCCCTCCCCTTCTCCGCGCTCGCTACACACCGCAAATCCTCGCCCTCCCCGACATCCACAAGAAAGCCATTATCTCCTGCTATCTCGCCTCCCATCTTGTCTACAAGCGAGGCCTCACCTGGAGCCCCTCGATCACCGACGTCCTCCCCTCCATCTCCACAGACCCCGACCTCATTTGAGATTCTGGTTAAAATTTAACCACCGAGAACACCGAGGTACACCGAGATAGGGCGCCTCTTTCATAATTTCTCGGTGCTCTCGGTGTTCTCGGTGGTGTTAATTCGCTCGTTATCAAGTGGATGGGTCAATCGTGGGTTGAAAGGTCGCTTTCGGATCCGGGAGAACTTCTGCCGGAAAGGGGTCTTATCTCATTCTCGCAAGAGTAAAGTACTGGCAAAAAAGTGGCTCCATATTCCTCGGCTATTTTTCTTGCAGACTCAGTAGCCCCCGCTCGAGTAATAAACGGTCGATAAGAGTTGATCAAGTTAATGCCCTTCCGAACTACCACCACGGGGAAGTAGCGGCTCAGCTCCCTAGGATTAGTCACTTCACCTACGGCTACAAAAGATAGATGAATCACTCTTCCATTCTCCCACACAGGATACCTTGGACCTAACAACTTAGGATTATATGGGAGGCCGCGCTGACTGGCAAAAGCTTGGGCTGCCGCTTCAGCAACTCCTCTATCTTTGCTAGGGCGTTCTGTAATAAATTTCCCCTCTCCGTTTCCCTCCATGTGCGCTACTAGATATTCCCCTGCGAACTGTACAACGGCTACAGACTCGGGCTTTCTTGTGGCAAGGCTTGCGGAAGCCATATTTTCATCTCCAGTTCAAAGTTGTAGGCGCGATTGTATCCCATTTCGACTTAATAATCACTCTTTTTAAGGCGATGCATAAATAGTTAAGTTAAATTTTAATTAATGTGTGACCATGTTTGGTCTTTCACTCAAACGACCAATGAATATGCGAACATGTTGTCCTTCATGCGGATCAACCGCCTTCTCACCTTTCTTCGATTACGAGCGGCTTCCCAAAGATTCACATCGCTTTGCAGACCTATCCAGAATTCAGGTGAAGTCCCCAAGGCATCTGCTAAATCCAGCGCTATTTCTTCCGTAACTGATCTTTTTCCGCTGATGATGGCATTTAATTTGGGCTGGGTCCAAGTACCTCCCAGATGTTTAGCAAAATCAGATTGAGAAATGCCGAGTGGTACTAAGAACTCTTCTAGCAGAATTACGCCTGGCAGCGTCGGCTTTCTATGAGTCGGTAACACGGGATTCATTTGATGCGTTTCTTACCGGCTATTGACTTTAGGACTTTCTCTCTTAAAACGTCGGGATCCAAGTCTATGTCTTCTCCCCAAGCTATTGTATCACTCTTAGGATCAACCCGCACTTGATTGAAGAATTCAATAGACTTCCAAGCTTCAAACACACCCTTACCGACCAGATGGTTTAGATCAACCTCACCCTCCAGTCCATCGTCAAACCGAATCCAGACATGATAGTTCGGACGGGGTTTACATGCGACGATCTTGACACTCTTGGAGTCCATACTTCCCCATTTATTAACCTATCCGATTAAATTCTTGATTTGAGAAACTCTCTGGTTCCACAGGTTCGGTAAAGGATCAGCGCAGAGATAGAAAAAGGGAGGGCGAGAGTTCGCGGAGGGATTAATCAACTAGAGGTTAGACGGGGCCTTGCCCTGAGTTAAGGAGCTAGTCTTGTGAAGTTAACAGCAAGATCAACGATGGAAACGATGGAACGATATAACGATAGGAAAAGGGTTGAAATTTCCTAAAAATCTTATCGTTCAATCGTTATATCGTTACCATCGTTTTTTCTGTTGCTGACAAGGGACTTTGCGGGTGTCCTGAGGGAGCATAGTAAACTCCTTAACTCAGGGCAAGGCCCGTCCAATCTCTAGTTGATTAATCCCTCCGAGAACTCTCGCCCTCCCTTTTTCTATCTCTGCGCTGATCCTTTACCGAACCTGTGGAACCAGAGAGTTTATCAAATCAAGAATTTATTCGGACAAGTTCATTGGAGAGAGGGTATTTTATCGGCAATTTATCCGCATCCCGTTATGCCGATAAATTGCTGATAAATCGACGGAAACTCTCAAAGAAGATTTACTCAAAACGCTTACTATAAATGACTTATAACAATTATTCAGCAATCAAACGTTTCGATTGCTAAAAATGTTGCTAGGTCGGTATAGTTGTGGTATAATGGACATTACAAAAATGACTATGAAGAACGTACCTTTAAAGAAGATCTTCCCAGCGAAAAAGCTCCCCAAGACAGACAGGGAGCAGGCCGTATT
>DATIIR010000140.1:0-9127 GCA_035479435.1 Chlamydiales bacterium | reverse complement strand
CCTGCTGCACTGCCCAAAAACGGAAGCAACGGCGTAATTCATCAACCCACCCAAGCCGCTATAGAAACGGTTTCGATTTTCTGCTAATGAAATTGCTCGATTCACTACCACCCGAGGCCCTCTCTGCCGCCGAAGAGGATGCCTTAGCTATCCGAATTCAGAAAACCAAACAGGAGGACGATATTAACAAGCTCGTTCTCCACAATATGAAAGAGGGCTTTTTGTATGCGAAGCGGGTCTGCCGGGGGCATATTGCAGACGACGAGCTTTTCAGCCTGACCTATTCGGCACTTGTCCGGAACGCAAAGCGATTCAGGCCGGGCATGATACGGTTCTTCGCTTTCTGCAAGGCAGGCATCCGGGGCGCTCTGAGCAGGTATTGGAAAACACTTGACGTGGTGAAGAACGCCAGCTTGCACGAAACCGAAGAGACCTTTAAGGCCCCTGTTGATGCCTCCGGCATGAAGGTTAGACGCCTGTCTGAAGGCGTTCCCGGCAATCGAGAGCGGGGGGTCGAGGATGACGATGCCTCTTATGTATCGGGCCTCACAGCCCAAATACAAAACTCGCTCGCGATCTTCGCGGAGTCCCCCGTTGATCCAGACTTTCCTTCGATTGAAATCCGGGAGCAAATGCTTCTGGTAAACGAAGCGATCCGAGGCAGGCTCACTGAACAGGAGAGAATGGTTATCGATTTGGTTTACAAGGACGGCTTTAGTTTTCAAGAGATAGGCAACATGCTGAGCATCACTCGCTCTGCGGTTTTGCTGGCGCATTCCAAGGCGTTGAAAAAAATCCGGATGGACATGATCCGGCAAAAGAGACTATTAGTAAAGAAGTGAAAAAGTGAAGAATATTCTCGCACTCGATCTTGGAACCGATACCGGCTGGGCCATGAACTGTGGCTCAGTTTTTCAAGCCGGGACTTGGACTCTCGCGACTCCTGCGGAGATAAAGCAATGGGGTTCCGACCGAATGCGCCGCCGGAGGGACCCCCGGGTGGTCCGGTTCTTTGAGGCACTGCGGAACGTAGACGCGGAGTGCCATGTCGATATCGTGGTGTTCGAGGACGTTCAGTTCTCCACCTACACCGCACAGACCCAACTTTGGTCCAGCTTTCGCGCAGCCGTGTGGCTGGCGTTCCCTGATTCTACGATTTTCGAATGCGTTCCCGTTGGCACTTTAAAGCAATTCGCTACTGGCTCCGGTTCTGCAACAAAAGAAATGATGCAGCGATCACTTTTCAAGTTCGCTCCCCGGTGGAAGTCTGCTACAGTTCTCAGTGATGACGCAATCGATGCTTTGTGGCTTTGGTATTGGGCCGAGTCACGTTTAAACAACATAGTGTATGGCAAATCAGATAAACGAATTAGCGTTACGTCTTCCGCATCCTGACGCAGTGACGAACGCGCAGGTAGTTACGCTGCTGAACATTGTCGGCATGCTGCTCCCTCTACTTACGAAACCCGAGGAGACGATTCCGGGCAAGTCGAATCCGGATGGCAATGTATCCGATTCTGCGGCAGCTACCTTTATCAGCGTGTGCAACCGGCTGGATGAAATTGTCGCAGACAAGAGCCGGTGGAATCTCGAATTTCAGAAAAATCTCGAACAAAAGGCGGAAGTAATTCATCAGCAAAATCTCGGGGTTTTAAGGACACAACAAGCTGCCGCTGCGGAGGTGATATCGCCCCATTTCCGGTATAGGCCTAATGTGGCTCGCTCACCGGACGGGGGCTGGATGGCTTACCTTGGCGATCCGACCACCACAAACGTGATCCTCGGCCTCGGCAGAAGTCCGAACGAGGCCGTTTTAAATTTCGATTCAATTTTCAAAGGCACCGTTCCCCCGTATATGGTGGAGTGGTTAGCGGCCCGAGAACAAGCTCTGGAGGAAGATCAAACACCACCTCCTTTTCCAAACAATACTAATGAGAACCGTCTGGACCAAAAACGAAACCGAACAGCTAAAAAATCTCCGAAGCGCCGGAAAGACGGTGCGGGAGATAGCGGAAACCCTTCGTAAGAGCTACGATTCTGTGGTGGCGCGCGCGAAGCGGCTTGGGTTGCCGGAAGCGGGCGAAGCCGAAGACCCGGAGCAGCCCAAGCTGGCGGAGACCAAAAAGCTCAAGCCGCCGGAATTCGGGTATCTCGATCTGGCCTACACCGATGCAAGAGATTGGCTACAGTTCGGTTTGGTGGCCGACACTCACCTCTGTTGCAAAGAGGAACGACTCACGGAGCTTCACAATCAATACGATATTTTCGAACATGAAGGAATCACGCAGGTTTTCCATGCCGGGAATATCCTCGACGGCTACATCCACAAAATCAATGGAGCCAGCGTTTTCGAAACCACCATCGATGGGCAGTGTCAATATGTGGTGGATAACTACCCGGCGCGCAAAGGAATCACAACCTACTTCATCACAGGCGACGATCACGAGAGTTGGTTTTCACCGGGCTTTAATATCGGCGGCTACATTTCGCTGGTCGCAGAGAAACAAGGCAGGTATGACCTGCAATACATTGGCCATGTGGAGGCAGATGTGGAAGTCCAGACGCCCGGCCTGAAAGGCAACGTGTCCACCATCATCAAAATCCAGCATCCGGGTGGTGGCTCTGCCTACTCACGGTCTTATACCGGCCAGAAGCAGGTGGAAGCCCTCGAAGGTGGCGAGAAGCCCTCGATCCTCATTCAGGGACACTATCACGTCAGCAACTACATGCAGGAACGCAACGTGCATGTGATAAGCATGCCGGGGTTTCAAGACCAAACGATTTTCGCGCGCAAGAAAAGGCTGCGGATGGAAGTTGGCGGCGCGATACTCGAATTCAAGGTCAGTCCGAAGGACGGGTCTGTGACCCGCTGCCGACTCGAATTCAATCGCTACTTTACCCGGGGGTATTACAAACGGTATCTCACGTCGGACAAGAAAATCCTCAAGGGCCACCTCGTTATCAACAAATGAACTGCCCCCAATGCAATAAAGAGGGCTGCGAAGAGCTTGCGGACGAAGTGGATATCGGAGTCGGTATTCAAAAACACGTATTCGGGTTCGAGTGTAGCGTGTGCGGTCAAATCCCGGTAAATCATTGCTGCGGCGGGCTCGGTCCCAACCATACAGCTTGGTGCAAACAGCTAAATGAAAACTGAATACGTTGTCGGCTTCATGTTTAAACCAGACCGGTCCGCAGTGGTGCTAATTGAAAAGAACCGGCCTGCTTGGCAGGCAGGCAAACTCAACGGTGTAGGCGGCAAAATCGAACCGGGAGAATGGACCGTGGATGCCATGGTTCGGGAATTCAAAGAGGAAACCGGCTGCGAGACTCTGACGAAAGATTGGGAGTATTTTCTCACACTCGAAGGCGGTGACTGGCGAGTCTATTGCTACCGGGCTTTTCGGGATGCGCAGCTTCGTTGGGTCACGGATGAATGTCCGTTCTGGACCTTTCTTGACGAGCTAAGGGAGCACCCGCATATTCCGAACCTCGCGTGGCTCATTCCGATGGCCCTCGATTCGGACCGAATCTGCGGCGCTGTGACCTACATGGATGAAAAGTTCATAGAGACCGCGAAAGAGATTGTGCCAAAGCTATGAATGCCGAAGTGGTGAAGCTTCAAAAAGAAAAGGGCGAGCTTTTGGAGATACTCAAAGCACTCTACGAGCATGATAAGGACTACATCGAAATCAACCACCTCGGGCACCCAAACCACAACTTAGTAATGTGGAACGCCTTCGATGCGTTACGCAGGCACGGGGTGAGAGGATATCCGCCCTACGCTAAATGAAGCGCCGCAAGTTTCTATCCTCCGTCGTTAAGGCTGCTGCGGCTTTTTCAATCCTGCCCTCGGCCACTACCTATGCCCGGCAGTGGGTGCGAACAGAATGCGTGTGGATACCGAATCCGGCTTGGGGTTCTGCGCCGTATGAAATCTGGTGGTGGACCTTCCCGATGGACGACTGTATGGACGACTGTATCAGACAGTCGGAGTCAATATCTGATTTAAAATTCGGCCTGCACCCGGCGCAGGTCCAGCCGTAGGTGCTTTCGGCACCAATCCCCCCGCGCGAACTGCCATAACCTGCTTCTGAAGTCCCGCTGTCGCAGGCTTTATCATGGGGGGCGGCGCAGCCGGTGCTTGGGGGCCAGCTTGAGCCATTTGCGGAGGCGGCACCAAGGTAGGAGAAGCCGGAGCAGGAGATTGGGGGCCTGCCCCTTTCTTCAGCACCGGATTGTTCAATCCTGACTTCGCGATCCCGTGATTCACTTGATCGAACGGCGGCGCAAGTAAAGTGAGTTTCCCGGCCTTGTCGGCGGCGAGAATGTCGGCTCCGTGAATCTTGAACTGATTGAAAAGCACCCCCATATCGCCGCCGATACTGCGATAGAAACCCATCCCGGCCTGCTTGAGAGCATTCGCGTTTTTCTTAATTAGCTCGGCGGCTGGATTGGTGGAAAACTCTTTGATATTGGCTGAAACGGCAGGAGGCGCGCCCGCAATGAGGGCCTGCATCACCGGAAGCCGGACAAGCTCCTTTGGCAGCGTCTCCGGGGCCCCCTGCGGTCCATACTCGGCCCCTTCGGCAGCGGGCGGGGGCGCAGCGGGCGACGGTGCAGCGGGAGAAATGGAGTTGTTATCTGCTTTCGGTTCCACTAGCGAAAGCGCAGGCACGGCAGAATTATCAGGCATATCTCTCTAAAGGTTACGAGTTTTCCGGGGTTCGACTAGGTTCTTTTTGTCTCCTCGGGCGGCGTCCCGGGCTTCGACGTCAGCCCAAAACTCGGCCCCAAGGGCACCGGAGACAGCGAACGGCGCGGCTTTTACCAGTTCTTCATTTGTCGATTTTTTCGTATTTTTTAAAGGTTTCATTTCTTTATGTTGCGTGGTTCGACACTAATTCCTAACTCCAACGGTTCAGCGGTTTTGGCTTTCTGATCCGCTTTCGAAACAGCGGACCGCTGCTGAATTCCCTGCTTTAGCATAGCGGTTTTTTCAAGCTCCGTTTGAAAACTTCCAAGGTCCAAGCGAGCCCAGCCGTTTTTTGCCCAGTGATCTTTCTCGGCAAACCAGAGCGCGCCCTGAAGCGCATCTGGCTTCATGCCTAGTTCTTTAGCTGCTTTCGCAAAAGCTTTTTGAGAAAAATAAAAATCCTCATCGGAGACCGGCGCGGCATTTTGTGGTAGGATGCGCCAGCGATCTTCAAACCCCGCGTATCCGAGTCGGCGCATGGTGCGGTCTGCCCATACGTCAATGGTTGCGTCATGCCCGGTCCCGAGAAGGTTGGAGACGAAGGTGCGCGTTTTTGGACCGGTGTTTAAGTCGTTCCATCGCCGGGCGAACACCTGAAGCAAACGAATTGAATGGGTGCCATAAAGTTTCCCATTGCTCTGTGTCGGCTTGAGATTGTTCTTGTAAATCCATTGCGCCATAAATGCCGCCGGAGTCGGTTCTTTGGGCGGGTTCGGTATGTTGCCCGCCTTTAGCTCTTTGTTATACCACGAGTGCCAAGTGTCGTCCTCGAACTTTTTCAGGCCCTCTTCAAATTTGGCAATCGTTTTTTTGAATCTTCCGGATTTGAATCCTTCCAGAGCATCGAGGGCGTAGGCATAATTCGAGGCCACGTCGGTCCGGGGACTCGTAGCCGCCAGAAGCTCGGCCATAAGTTGCGCGTGTTCTCCGAATTCTTTTTTTAGCTGGGGAACAAAGTCTTCATACCATTTTGCGCCGGATTTGAAAATAGGGTCATTCTGGTATTCCTTTGAGAATTCTACGAGCCGCCGGGCGAAGGCATCGATGGCGGCTTCCTCTGACCCGGCTTCTTTTGCCAGCGGCGAGGACTTGATATTCGAATCTATGGGCTCACCCCGCCGCCGGGCAATTACAGCTTCCGGATATTGCTTCGCAAGTTCGGCTTTTGTGAGCGAACCGAGTGCAGCGGAGCTAATCGGTTCCTTAGTGCCGATACCTTCAAAAGTTCCCTGTTCGCCCGGAAGTTCACCGGCTGTGTTCTGTTTCAAGATATCGTCTACAGAGACTGATTTTCCCCGGAGAAGTGGATCGACGGCATCGAGGATTTCTTCAGGTGAATTTAAGCGGGTATTTCCGTTTCCCCCCGCGTCAATGTTTTCTCCTTTGTCAACATTCCAAATCGCGCGCTGTTCGTTGTCCTTTGCGAACTTGAGAGTATTAGCGCGAAATTTCTGAGGCACCACCGCATTGATATCGATGGAAACGGTAGGGATGCCCTCTTTGGAAAAGGAAAAAGCACCGGCTACAAGATTGGGATGCTCTCCGAGAAGGGCCTCGTAGGGAGCCACGGCATCGAGAAAGTTTTCTTTGGTTAAGTCACCTTGTGGCACATTAACCGAAGCAAGAGACACAATATCCACCTTGGGGTTTTTGGGAGTCCAGACAGCACCAGATGTGGTGAATGTCTGCCCGCCGGACTTGCCGGACCGGATTTTTTCAAGCTCGGATTCGAAATCCTTGTGCTCGAATGACGGAGCAAACTGAGCCCGGAAAAGGGGGGCGATTTTCTTGAATAAAGCTTCAGCTTCGGTAGGCTCAACATTCCAACCATTTCGGCCAAACGCTGAGTCTATGTTATCCCGAATGGAATCCTCAGACACATTTGGAAATTCCCTTTTTAATTGTTCCACAAGCTCCGTCGTGAGTTTCGGTTGTTCGATTGCTTCGCGGGTTCCCCATTGATCTGTTGACCTTACCGGATACACGGAAGAAATCGCTTTTCTAAGCGACCTTTCATCGAATACGGGACGGTCTCGGTCCGCCCCGGGCTTACCCGGCTGAAACTGGCCGCGCACCTCACCCAGCGTAACAAACGGGATATTCTCCATCTTCTCCGCAGGCGTGTCTTTGTCAAACAGCACCCCGGTCCGGGAGTCAACCACTTTGTCAACTTTCGGATTCATCAAATTAACCGTTATCTTGTCGATAGAATTCAAATTTTCATCCACCATGCGTTCCACTGACGGCTTTAATTTCCGCCAATCAGCGGCGCGCGCCTCAATGGTTAACAAACCATTATGCATGCCCATGTTAACCCGGGCGAACCCTTTTTTCAATGCATCAACTCGATTTTCTTCCGAGGAGTCGGTGGCGGAGATTCCGTATTTCTTCGCAATATCGGGGTTCTCATTGAGGGCCTCGTGGTGCCACTGACCCCCCAATTGCCAAGGGACTCCATTGGGGAGAATCCAAGCTTTTGAAAACGCTGTGCCGGGGGATTTTTTGAATTCCCAGTCCTCTTTATTCTTGCCGGGAGAAAACTGCGCTTCCCGCTTTTGAAGGGGCTCAACGCCAGTCTCAATCGGACGCCCATTATACTCGACCGGAATGTTCAAAGACTGAGAAATTCGTTTTATCTCCGACTGGGTAGCTGTGGAAAGTGTGGACCATCCGTTGCCGACCAAATCCAAATAAGGGTCCGGCGCAAGCCGGTATAACCCTCGCACATTCCCTTTTTGGAACATCATCGGGTAGATTTTCGAAATCTCTCCTTCGGCTTCTGTTTTGGTTTTTGGAAAAATCTTATAGGCCTCCTCCATGTGACCCCCATAAGCCGGATGAGTAACCCCCTTCGAATCCACCCAAAACTGACGTGCCACTTTTAGCTCGTCTTCCGGCTTTTCTTCGCCGGGCTGAAATTGACCCTTCGCTTCCGCCATTAACTCCGGCGGCAGCACGATATTTTTCTGCTCAGCGAACGGGCGTTCCGTCAATCCTTTGAACCCGGGCTCTCCTTTCACCGGCACGTTGCCCTGTTCGTTTCTTAGGTGCTCGCCATAGTTCACCCAGCTATTCTGTCCCAAAGTTTCCGCTGCTAAAGCTCCCTGCGCGTCTTCCGAATACATCGCGGAGTGCGCGCGCCAAGCGTTGAATTCTCCTTTTGGGCCGAACCCGTAGCCTTCTTTTGCGTGGCCGAAAATGTCATGAACTGCGCGGAAGATATCGTTGATTGGGGTGCCCTTCATCCCGATAACTGGATCGAGCATGCGGTTTGATTTGTCTGTCAGGTCTGCATTGGTGGGCCGGTAGAAAAGGTGTTTGTTGTCCCGAACATCCGCCATCATGGCTTCGCTATTAGCGTAGGGTTCGCCCTCTTTGGTCCAAGGCTCGATTTTGTAGCCCGCATTCACGAGAGCATCATATTGTGAACCAGTCTCGTTATTCAAGGCACTATAAGACCGACGAACTTCCGGGTCGTCCGGGCTGTGCTTCGCGGCCTGATAAAAATCGGCAATCTTTTTTGCAGTATCGGTGGGCACTGGAACAGCGGCTCCGGTGCGTTCGTATTTAAGCTCATCGTTGCCCTGCGCATAGTCGCCAGCCACTTCCTGAAGGTCCTCGTTCGGTGCAAACTGGCCCTTTAGTTCCGGGCTACCTTCGGCCCGCATGTGCTCAGAAGTCAGCGTTGTCCGGCCTGCAAACTCGGTTTTTATCTGCCCCAGTTCTTGAGCCCTGTCGAAAGCCTGTTTCCGGTTAAGAAATTTTCCGTCATTCGTCAGAAAGCCCTCGGTGAAGTTGCCAAGGTCTTGCGCCGCAAAGCCAGCCTCCAGAGCTTTTGAATAAGCGAGGAGGTGCATCGGGCCTTCGAATCGGTTGCCCTTCTCGTCCTCGATAGCCGCAGTGCGAATCGCGCGCGGATTCTCTGAGGGAGAAAATTGTCCGTGATGAAGCTCTCCCGGCACCACTGGCGCTTTCCCCGCTTCGCCGCCGGGTATCGGGGGCGCGGAATCCGGTTTATTTTGTCTTACGGTTTCGGCGCTGCCTTCCTCGGCATTGTTGTCCATCTTTACTCCCGTAGCCCACTCGTAGGCCTCTCTGGCAAACTGCGCCCTCGTCAGCAAATCCATCGCCTTCGTGTAATCTTTGGCCTTCATTGCCGCCGTGCCCGCTTCCGTTAGCACTTCGCGCGCGGATCGAAAAGCTTTCAAATCGTCAAGTGTTCTGGCGCGAGAGCCAACATCGTAAGCCCATCCGGTCCCGCCGCTGGCAAATTTTCCTTTGTAATCTTTCAAATCACCGCCCTTATCAGACTTGAGGGTTTCCATCGCTTCTGCTGGCGGCTGAAATTGAACATCACCTGAATGTAAGCTT
>DATIIR010000139.1:0-7195 GCA_035479435.1 Chlamydiales bacterium | reverse complement strand
AGGGTTGGCCAATAGGTCTTGCAGGGCATCCTGCATATAGCAATTGTTATTATGCCATCTCAAGAAGGGGGCGGGATTCGTATTGTAGAGGGGGGCGGCGGCTCTTGATGAGGGGATCGTTCTTTCAAATGCGGGCAGGGCGGCTCTCAATGCACTGTTGTCACCAGAAACATAGGCGCTGCAAACCGCTGCGACTTCTGCATCGCCGTCCGTATGCTCTTTGCCGTTTATTTCATAGGAGATACAATTGTCATAAACGGTCGCCTTGGCAGTTTCCCTGTTCCCAATCAAGTGGAGTTTTCTAGCTATAGCGATACGCCACATGTCTTTCGCATTGTCATAAGAAGTGCCCGTTGGGACTTCAGCGGAGACTCTGAACGTTCTAGATGTTTTGGTCTTAGGATTCTGGATGTGAATAGTGAAGATCTCTTTATTGCAGTCCGGTTTGTCGTGCGAGGCGACCAGTGCGTCCACTTCTCGGTTAAAATTGAGGACGACATCATCATTTGCTTTCCCGTTTGGGAAAACGTTTTGAAGCACCGTGGCTGCTGCTGCAGATGTAGCAGATGCAGCTGGGTGTCCCGCAGCATCTTTCTCTGGTGGTTTCCTCCACGCGCCGGGGCCGGATGGTAGTTTTCTTCCTATTGGGCTTGGCATAAATGTATTACCTTATTTGTTACGTTAATTATAAATTATTTACGGTTTATTATCAATATTTTATTACCTGGCGTAATTGCGTGTAATAAGATTAAAAGTATCTAATAATCAATGGCTTGCATATCTTCATTGCTCCAATTTTAGAAAAACGGGTATACAGTTTAGCTCCAGGAGGTCGATATGAGAAATATCCCTATCCCTATTGTCGCTGAGGCCTTGGGCTTGAGCTGCGAAAGCGATTTGCAAGTAACTGGCTATCAGATAGATAGTAGAATGATTCAGCCCGGCGAACTGTTCTTTGCCCTAAAAGGGGATCGGACGGATGGTCATAAGTATTTAAGCGATGTGAAGATGCGTGGGGCGGTGGGGGCGGTGGTCTCGAATGACTACCGAGGGGACGATTTTGGCCTGGTATTGCTGAGGGTGGGCGACGTGGTGGCGAGCCTGCAGGGGCTGGCCAAGAAGATGATGGAGGGGTGTCGGTCTCAGATTATCGGGATCACGGGGTCTTTAGGAAAGACATCGACGAAGGAGTTCGTCGCGACTTTGCTGGAGGGGAAGTACAAAGTGGGGAAAACCTACTTGAGCTACAACACGAAGTTGACCTATCCCATTACCCTTTTGAATCGGACGGGCGAGGAAGATGTGTTGGTGGTCGAGTTGGGGATGACCGAACCGGGGGGGATTGGGCGATTGTTGGAAATGGCCGCCCCCGATATCGCCGTTGTGACGAAGATCGCGCACGTCCACGCGGCTTTTTTCCCGAGAGGATTGGTCGATATTGCCAATGGCAAGGTGGAGATCTGTTCCCATCCCAAGACGAAAAAGTGCATCTTCGCGCATGAGCTCTATCAATATCCAGAGGCGATTGGGGCTATCCATGGGGAGAAGGTGAGTTTCTCGTTGGACGATCGGACGGCCGATTATTTCCTCTCTGGGGAGCTCTTCGTCGATGAGAAGGGCGTGAGGGCCTACCAATTCGATCCGCCTTATAAGCAGACCCATGTTCTGCATAATTTTTTGGCGGCGGTCGCTGTGGCGAGAGCGATGAAGATGGAGTGGGACGAGATCAATCGGCAGGTGCCGAAGTTGAAGTTGCCGAAGATGCGTTTTGAGCAGTATGAGAAGGATGGTGTGGTTTTCATCAACGATGCCTTCAATGCCAATCCCGACTCGATGCGGGCGGCATTGTCCCATTTGCCCGAGCCGAAAGAGGGGGGCAAGAGAATTGCCGTTCTAGGGATGATGATCGATATGGGTCCCGAATCGGATCTGATCCACCGCGATGTGGGGAGATTTGCGCAGAAGTATGTGGATCATCTCCTCGTGATGGGAAAGGAGGCGACTCCCATTTACGAGGCGTTCCAAGAGGTGAAAAAACCGGCCGAGCACTATATGGATTTCCGGAAGCTGGCCGACCGGCTGAAAAACCTGATGCGTCCTGGCGACGTGGTGCTCGTGAAAGCGTCTCGGTGTGTAGAAATGGAAAAACTGTTTAACCTGTTGCCCTGAAATTTATGCTGATTTTTTTTTTCGTCTGGCTCCAGTCTCTGAATGTGAAGGTGCCCATGGCGTTTACCTATTTTTCGACGCGGATGATCTTGGCCGCGGCGACGGCGCTTCTTTTGACGATCTTTTTGGGCCCCCGCTTCATTAAAAAGCTCTATGAAATGAAAATCGGCCAGCCGATCCGGAGCGTGCAGGAGGTGCCCCTATTAGCCGAATTGCACGGCAAGAAAAAAGAGACGCCGACGATGGGGGGAATCCTCATTCTCTTCTCGATGGTGATCTCCCTTTTTCTCTGGATGGATTTGACGGCTGTGTTTACGTGGATCTTGCTGTTGACGACGCTCGTGCTCGGCGTGTTGGGTGGCGCGGATGATTATCTCAAGCTCCGCTACAAGAACAGCAAGGGATTGAAGGGGCGTGCGAAGATGGCCGTCCAGGTGGGCTTTTCCGCCCTTGTGGCGATCTATCTGCTCTGTCCCGCTGTCACCAATGCGATTGCTGGGGAGCGTTTCCTCCGCGCTCCGACGGCCAAGGAGCAAGAGTCGGAGGCGAGAGAGGGGAGGCGGCCGCTCATCCATGTGACGACGCTCACTACGCAAGAGTATACAAGGCAGTTTTATTTCCCCTTCTTCAAGGATCCGATCTGCACTTTGCCAACGCTCCTCGCCTTTTTCTTCATCATTTTCGTCATTACCGGTTCATCGAATGCGGTGAATCTCACCGATGGACTCGACGGCCTGGCTGCCGGGTGTCTCGTGATGTGTTCGATGGTGCTCGCGCTCTTTGCCTTCCTGTCGAATCACATCGATTTGGCCCGCTATCTGAATATCTTGTACATAGAGGGGAGCGGGGAGATTGCTGTCTATCTTTTTACTTTGGCGGGGGCTGTGTTGGGATTTCTCTGGTACAACGGCTATCCGGCGCAGGTATTTATGGGCGACACGGGGTCGCTGGCTCTCGGTGGGATTCTCGGCGTTGCGGCGGTGCTTTTGCGAAGGGAAGTGATATTGGCTATCGCTGGGGTGATCTTTGTGGCGGAGGCGTTGTCGGTGATTTTGCAAGTGTTGAGCTATCGCTATCGGAATAAGAAGAGGATTTTTTTATGTGCGCCGCTGCATCACCATTTTGAGTACAAGGGGTGGCCTGAGACGAAAGTTGTGATTCGCTTCTGGATCATTAGCCTCCTTTTTGCCATAATCTCAGTTGCATCTCTCAAACTGCAGTGAGAGGGTTAGAGAATTTTACCACAGAGATAATCCACCACAGAGGCGGGGAAGCCCCGCACCCCAAAAGAGGAAAATTCCCTCCCTGATGGGGGAGCGCGAGGGGGCTTCCCTCTCGCCTCTGTGGTGGATTATCTCTGTGGTGAATAAATAAGCAGAGACATGAAGAAAAAAGTGCTTGTTATTGGTTATGGTGTCAGCGGAAGGGCCGCCGCCGCTTTCTTGATTCAACAAGGCTACAACGTCGTTGTCGTCGATAAAAAGAAATCCTTGGGCGTTTTGCCCGATAGCGACGACATCCCCCTCGATGGCATCTCCCAAGTCATCCTCTCTCCCGGCGTGCCGCCCACCCATCCCCTCGTCCAAAAAGCTTTGAAACAGAACATCGAAGTCATCGGCGAAATCGAACTGGGCTTCAGAAATATGAGGAATCGCTGCTTCGGCGTCACAGGAGCTAATGGAAAAACAACGACTGTGCTCCTCACGACGCATATTCTCAACTCGGCGGGGAAAAAGGCGCGCGCTCTAGGCAATGTGGGCGATAGTTTAACGGGCTATCTGATCGATGCCGATCCCGAGGAAATCTTGGTCATCGAATTGAGCTCGTTTCAGCTGGAGACGCTGCACGTGCGGTGTTTGGAGGCGGCCATCGTCTTAAATATCACCCCCAATCACCTCGATCGCTATCCGAATATGGAGGCGTATGCAGAGGCAAAGGCGCGTATTCAGGAGTGCGGAAAAACTTATGTTTCTAACCAAGTTAAAGAAGAGTTTGGAACGCTTTTTAAACAGGCTGAGTTGTTTGAAAAAGAAGTTGATCTGTTAAATCATCTTAGCTATACCCAATTGGGGATGCCCTCTAAACAAAGTGTTCAAGCAGCTTACTTGATCTGCGCTCGTTGTGGAGTGACAAACGATGACTTTTTGCGGGGCGTAAAATCGTTTCGCAAACCGCCTCATCGGATCGAATGGGTAGCAGAAATTGACGGGGTGTCGTATTATAACGATAGCAAATCGTCGAATATCCATTCGGTGATGCATGCTGTGGAGAGATTTCCAGGGCCACTTGTCCTGATCATCGGGGGGGTCCATAAAGGGTCCTCCTACTTGCCGTGGGCGAAGAGCTTTAACGGTAAGGTGAGGGCGATCGTAGCCTATGGAGAGGCCGCCCCGATCATGGAAAAAGAGCTCGCCGCTCTCTTCCCATTCCAGAGAGTGGAGAAGTTTGCAGAGGCAGTGGAGCGCGCGAGGAGAGAGGCGAAGGTGAAGGAGACGGTGCTCCTATCGCCAGGTTGTTCTAGTTACGATCAATTCCAGAGTTATGAACACCGCGGGGAAGAATTTAAGCGTCTCGTAAAAGAGAGGGAAATGAAATGAATCGGAAAAATACTATTTTGGTCGCGGTGATGATCAATGCCGGCCTCTTGGCTGTGCTTCTGATCACTGCATTGACAACGCAGGAAGAGGTTGTCCTCAATACGGCATTGGTGGCAGAGGACGTTCCCCCTACCCCTAAATTTGATGATACCCCCCTCCTGAACGAACCGATGAAAGCAGAGATGCCTCTCGTGGCCGTTGCCGAACCGCTCAAAATCGCCGAAATCCCTCTGGCGATCCCCGAAGAGACGTTGGTTCACAAACTTCCTCCCCTCGTCCCCGAATCTGCGCCCGTTGTTGTTCCCGAGTCGGTACCAGCTCCCGCCCCTTTACATGAAGTCGTTGTGAAAAAAGGGGACAACTTGGAGAAAATTGCCAAAAACAACCATACGACAGTCGGCGAACTCATCAAACTCAACCATCTCTCCAATAGCTCGCTGAAAATTGGCCAGGTGCTGAAGATCCCCGCTGAGAAAGCTTTGGCGGCAGCTCCCAAAGTCGTAGAGAAGAAGAAGACGGCCGATCTTGGTCCCGAATACTACACGATGAAAGTGGGCGAAAACCCGTGGGCTATCGCGATGAAACACCACATGAAAGTGCAGGAACTGCTCCGCTTAAATGGATTGAATGAAGAGAAAGCGCGCAAGCTGAAACCGGGCGATCGACTGCGGATCAGATAATGTCACGCGCTGCGGTTTGGCTCATCGTTTCGGTAGCGCTCCTCTTCTCGATCGGCTTGGCTCTCGTCTTCAATACCACCGCAGCTGAAATTATCGACCGCTCGCTGACTACGAACACGCATGCGGCGCTCTTGAAGCAAATCGCCTACAGTTTGGTCGGCATTGCGGGTGGCCTTTTGGCGTATCGCTGGGGCTATGAGAATATCATCCGGTGGAGCGTTCCGCTCCTCGTCGTGGGCACGGCGCTTCTGGTGCTCGTTTTCTTGCCCGGGTTTGGGATGACGATCAACGGTGCCCGCCGTTGGTTGGGGCTTTTTGGTTTTCCGATCGGCCAACCCTCTGAGGTGATTAAAATCCTCATCCCCGCCGCCTACATCCACTGGTATTTAAAACAGGAAAGCCCCATTGGTTTTGTCTCCTTTATCAAAATGTTGGGGTGGCTCTCGATCCCGATGGGATTGATTCTCTTTGAACCCGATAACGGAACGACTTTTATTATCTTTCTCCTCTTTGTGGTCCTCTTTCTCCTCACGCGGATCCGCCTCCTCTATTGGGCCATGCCGCTTTTTGGCATTTCCCTTTTAGGGGCTACGGCTGCCTACCATATGCCCCACGTGCACGACCGGATCCAGATTTACCTCCATCCCGAACTCGATCTCAGGGGCAAAGGACATCAGCCGCACCAGGCCAAAATCGCAGCTGGCTCGGGGCAATTGTGGGGGAGGGGATTTGGGGAGAGTTTGCAAAAGCTCAACTATCTGCCTGAAGCGAGGAGCGATTACATCGCGGCCATCTACGCTGAGGAGATGGGATTCATCGGCATGCTGGCGCTCATCGCGCTCTATATTGCCCTTGCTTCGAGTGGATTTGTGATTGCGATCCGATCTAACGACAAGAGAGCTTTTCTATTTGCGGCGATTTTAACATTTCTCATTTCGATCCAGGCGTTTCTCAATTTGGGGGTGGTTTCTGGGCTATTGCCGAGTAAGGGGATGACCTTGCCGTTTTTTTCACAGGGAGGGAGTTCTCTGATGGTCAACTTTATCGCCTTATTTATCCTGTTGGACATCGCCCGCAAATCGAAAGAGGCCCCCTATGGCGCTTAAGGTTTTGATTGCGACGGGCGGTTCGGGTGGCCACCTCTTCCCCGCTCAACAATTGACTCAGTTACTCTCCGATTGCGATGTCGTCTTCGCAGGCCATAAACTCGCCACCAATCCCTTCTTCGATCGCAAAATTCCCTTCCACGAAATCGCCTCCTCCTCCAAAAAAAAGGGGCTCTTCGCCATCCTAAAAGGGGTCTGTCAAAGTCTAAAACTGATCTGGCAAATAGGCCCCGATGTCGTCGTTGGCTTCGGGAGCTTCCACAGCTTTCCCGTTCTGCTCGCCGCCGTACTCCTGCGTAAAAAAATCGTCCTCTTCGAGGCGAACTGCTCCCTCGGCAAAGTGAACCGCTTCTTCACTAGATTCGCAACCCAAATCGCTTTCCAATTCCCCATTGCAGAGAAAAAAGCGGCCTATGTCCCTCTCTTGCCATGGGTCGGTAAACAAATGACGCCGGTTTCACGGACTGCAGCTAGAAAGTCGTATTGTCTTCAGGATGAGGTATTTACGATATTGGTTTTCGGCGGTTCACAGGGCGCGGCGTTCATCAATCAGGCGTTTTGCGCTGCGGCAAAACGGCTGCATGAAAGGGGAGAGGCCTTGCAGGTGATCCATTTGACAGGAAAAGAGGATCCCGATGTACAA
>DATIIR010000138.1:0-8739 GCA_035479435.1 Chlamydiales bacterium | reverse complement strand
ATTGCAGAATGTGGTCTCGCTTCTGTCCCATTTCTCCTCATGGGGATTTTGCTCTTCTTCTTGCCCGTTGCTTTGGTCTCCGCTGAGCTTGCTACGACATTTTCCGGGGGCATTTACGAATGGGTAAAAAGAGCTTTTGGCCATAAATATGGATTTTTGGCCATTTGGTTTCTGTGGATCGAAAATGTCCTCTATTACCCCATGATGTTGGCTTTCATCGTAAGCACGATTACCTTCATCATAGATCCAGCCCTGATCGATCATAAAATCTACATGTTCTGCTCGATTCTAGCTGTCTTCTGGGGCACCACCTTGGTGAATCTCAAGGGATTTAAGGTTTCGACGATCATCAGCTCCATAGGAGCAATTTGCGGAACTTTCATTCCAAGCATCCTCATCATCGCAGCGGGATGTTTTTGGTTCTTCCTGGGCAAATGTCAGGAGATCTCTTTTTCCGCGAGCGAACTCATTCCGACTTTCAACGCTTCTACGCTTTCTCTATTTGCAGGAGTGATCTTCTCTCTCTTCGGAATTGAAATGTCTGCGATCCACTCTTCACATGTGGAAAACCCTCAAAAAAGCTACGCAAAATCCATCTTGATCTCAGCGCTATTTACCATTGTCTTTTCCATCGTTGGAATTCTCAGCATCGCCATGGTCATCCCAAAATCCCAAATCATCTTAAGCGCGGGCGCTCTGCAAGCATTTGACTTTTTTGGAAAAGCTTACGGTCTTGCATTTTTAATGCCCCTCATTTCTCTGATTGTTGCGATAGGGGCGTTGGGCTCGATGAGCACTTGGATCATGGGACCTTGCGTAGGACTCATCGAGGCTGCAAATGATGGCGATATTCCCTCTTTCCTAAAAAAGGGCGATGTGCAAGGAAATCCGAGAAATTTGCTTGTGACTCAAGCTATTTTGGTTTCGATTATTTCATTTTTGTTTTTATTTACAACGATAAATGATGCGTATTGGATTTTCTTAATTCTATCCACTCAGTTCTACATCATTATGTACATTCTATTATTTGCTGCCGCCATCAAGCTGAGGTACAAATACCCGTCTATTCCTCGCCCTTTTCAGATACCTGGAAAACTGACAGGAGTGTGGACCATAGGAGTTTTAGGATTGATTGCTTCCGTCTCTTCGTTCATTCTTTCCTTTCTTCCCCCCGCCAATGTCCCTTCTGAAAAGCTGACAGAATATCTTGTTACGTTGCTGATTTTCTTGGGTCTATTTTCTGGTTTACCGTTCGCCTTTTCTTTGTTTATGAAGCGGTCTCAAAAGGCCTCTTTCTGATCCAAAATGTAATCACGCTTTTGTAATTGAGTTGAAGAAAAAATCCTATCGAATGATTATTTCATTTCCGATATCATCCTGAAGCCAAAAATTTGGCTGCAAGAGGCATAAAATGGTATGGCGCGACACTTGGTTTTTGATAACTTTTTCTTGCATAGCATCCTCACTTCTCGGATGGGAGCCTCCGCCGCAGATTACCCTGAAGGGCATTCTTAAAACCGCAACTCAAAAGAGCATCACTAAACATCCCGATGGTACAGAAGAGTACCTCGAAAGAACAAGTACCGTTCTAGTGCCTGAAGAGCCTATCACTTTTTCCCGTTCTATCACAATTGGTGCCAAGCCTTCTCTAGTACAGCAAGAAACTGCCGAATTTGTGCATCTTTTTATGTGCGAGGAGTTTGACTCCCTCTTAGGAAAAGAAGTAGAGCTGCATGGCCATTTTGTCGAACCGCCAACTCGCTTTTATTTTATTAGCGATATCCAATTCGATGTCGATGTAGCAATTGATATAAAGCAGCAGGAAGAACGCCCAGCCTCCACTGTCTTCTATGAGCCGCACCTTACAGAACTCAAAGGCACTCTCTGTCAGAAAACCTATCCAGGACCTCCCGAATATTACAGTATAGAGCATGGAGATATTCCAGAATCCCCTCTTTTCCTAATCCTAACGGAACCTGTAGATGTCCTATTAGCAGAACCTGAAGAAGATTCGTTGAATCAGCCGGAAATTGGTGTGCGCGAAATCCAGATCGTATTTTCAAAAGACGATCCACCGGAAGATCTATGGAGCAAGGGAATCACTGTCAAGGGCACTCTTTTCTCTGCACATACGGGACATCATCGCAGAAGAGTGCTTATGATAGCCCATTCTTGGAAACCCATCAATACTCAAAGCTACACAATAAGAGAAGAAAATGACGGGGCATGATATTCCGGTCTTAAATAACAAGAACCGGTCTTCATGTGAACGACAATCGCATGCAGCTGGTACAGTACGGCCATAGAGATAGCCTCTGATTTGGGCAGCCAATTCTTTTTCCTTTATATTCGGCGGACCTTCTTTGGCTTTTACAAAAACCATAATATCAAAACCTTAAGTTCAAGCTCAGAGTTTAGGCGAAGTTTCTCAATTTCGGCTAGGGCTTTATTCAAATGGTCCGAAGAGTTATGCTGCTGGGGCGCCCGCGGCCGTTACTAGAGGTTGTCGATTGCCAGGTAATGGAGCAGCCGCAAAACAGGCATCAGAATATACAACCAAAAGACCCAGCACTGTTCCCCCAAGAGCAAGCGGTAGTCCTACCTGCAGGCCACCGGCAAGCTGGGCCAGGCTCCATCCCGCTCCAGATAGAAGCGTCCCAGTCGCAAGGTGTTTCCAGGTTCTGTTTAACGTCTTGGCCCTTAAGTCGGGCTGCATGCAGGCCGAATCGGGATGCTTACTCAGCTCGTAAGTGCCCATGATCAGCATGCTACCCATCAAAGCTCCGTTTAGGTAAGGAACTGGAACGAAGGCTGCTGCCACCGCACCTCCGTACCAGAATACAGTCTTTGCGGTTTGCCTCGCAGCTGGCGAATTCAGATAATTCCACGCCCGAGTGCAACAGGAATCTGCGGTCGATACTGGTTGTAGCATAATAGTTCTCCTTTAAAAAACGGCGACGAGCGTAGGGAGAAGTTTTTTTTGTGTCAAATTCTTTGAGGTGCTAGCATCGTTCTTTATGCGACATGCTTTAACATACGACGACGTGGCCCTGGTGCCACAGTTCAATAACATCCCATCAAGGACAGAGCCCTCTCTAGAGAGTTGGCTGACCAAAAAGTTGAAGATCGGCATCCCTCTGCTCGCCGCTAACATGGACACCGTGATTAGCGAGAAACTGGCAGAAATACTGATCGAACAGGGCTCGATCCCGATCTTTCACCGGTTTACGCCGTTGGAGGAGCAGGAAAAATGGGTCAAGAAATTCAGAGACAAGACGTTTGTATCGTGTGGGATCCAGAAGTTGGATGAGACGAGGAAACTGCTCGACTTGGGCGCTTTGGGCGTGTGCATCGATGTGGCGCATGGCCATTCAGATAGGATGTTCAGGCACATCCAGGAGCTGAAAAAGACCCACCCAGATAAAGAGATCATCGCAGGGAACGTCTGCACGGCCATGGCGTATCACGATCTGGTCAACGCAGGGGCCGATGCGGTCAAAGTGGGGGTGGGCCCAGGGGCAGCTTGCACGACGCGGATGGTGACCGGGTTTGGGGTGCCGCAGTTTAGCGCGGTGCAGGATTGTGGGCGCATCGCAGAAAAGTTGAGGGTGCCCCTGATCGCCGATGGGGGCATCAGGACGAGTAGGGATGTGGTTTTGGCGCTGGCGGCTGGGGCGAGCACCGTGATGGTGGGGAAACTGCTCTGCCAGACGATGGAGTCGGCGGCCCAAAAGCGAAAGAGCGATAAGTATCCATCTGGCTACGAGGCAAAGTTCAGGGGACAGGCGTCGGCCGACTTCCAAAATGAATTCTATGGCGGGTTGAAGGCGAAAACCGTGGCCGAGGGGATCGATTTCTGGGGGCCAGTGTCGGGGACGGCCGAAGAGTTGATCGCGGTTCTCTTAGGGGGAATCAGGAGCGGGATGACCTATGGAGGGGCCAGGAACTTAAAAGAATTGCAGCGCAAGGCTGAATTCGTCCAAGTCACTGCTTCTTATATCCATGAGAGCAAGCCCAGACCTGATTGATTAGAATGGCTGCATCGAGGATAATGGGCCGTAGAGGGCCAATGGTAAAAGATTTCCTTTACGCCGATAAAAAGATCTACGATTCTGTGCACGGCTTCATCCCTTTCGATGAGTTCGAGAAGGAGTTGATCGATTCGCTGCCGTTCCAAAGGCTCCACTACATCCACCAGCTGGGGATCGCCTATTTAGTCTACCCAGGCGCAACCCATACCCGATTCGAGCACTCGCTCGGCGTCATGGCGCTGGCGACGCTGATGTTTGAAAAGATCTGCAAGTCGGTCCGCCCCGATGTGTTCCACTTTGTGCCCCGTAAGGGCTCCTCCGACTTCTTGTATTGGCGCCGCGTCCTCCGCATGGCGGCTCTCTGCCATGATCTGGGTCACTTGCCATTTTCTCATGTGGCTGAAAAAGACCTACTTGGCGTTTTGGGCCATGAACATTGGACCTTGAGGATCATCGATAGCCCCTACCTCGCCCCCGTCTGGGACAAATTGCGCAAGGCCCCCGCCTACCTCGAAGATGTGATTGAGCGGGACATTGTGGAGGACATCAAGAAGATCTCCATCGGCGAAGAGAAATGGAAGGCCGAAACGGGTCAAGCGTTCTCTCCCTGGGAAAAGATCGTCTCTGAGGTGATCACCGGCGACTTTTTCGGCGCCGACCGGATCGACTATCTACTCCGCGACGCGAAGAGCACCGGGGTAGCCTATGGGCTCTTTGACTACCACCAACTGATCGAGAGTTTGCGGATCTTGCCGAGCGTCGATCGGGGATCGGATGAGCTGCAGCTCGGCATCGATGAAAAGGGGCTCGAGTCGTGCGAGGCCCTTTTGTTGGCGCGCCACTTCATGCACCGCCGGATCTACCAGTACTCCTCCGTGAAGGCCTACAACTTCCACCTCCGCCGCTACATGTTGGCCAACTACTCGAAAAAACTAGAGGGGATCGACGAATTCCTCTCATTGAGCGACACCGATGTGATTTCTGCCCTCAATAAGGCGGCCAAGGATCCGAAATTACCCGGCCACGCCGATGCGAAGTGCGTCATCTTCCGCCAGCACCGCTTCCGCGCCATCGCCTTGCCCGATAGCGTCACTGTCGAAGACCTGCAAAGGTTCAAAGCCAAAAATAAACTGAGCGATTCTGAGATTGTCTGGGAGTTCCACAAGACTATCGAGCTGCCCGACCGCCTCTCTTTCCCCGTGTCGCGCCGCCACGTCATCATCCAAAAAGCGCGAGACTGTTCTGATCTTCTCCTCAAAGTGCCTTCAAAGAAGTCAAACTGGGTCTACATCTCTCCTGAAAGGGACCTCGAGCTCGTCAACTTCCTTGAAAACGCATGACATTCACTCGCTCTGAAAAGCTCTTTATCTTTTTTGCCATGTGCTCAGCTGCCCTCATTTGCGGCGAATACGCGATCACGCGCCCCACCAGTAATGCCCTCTTTCTCACCCTCTTTTCCGTCAAAGCCTACCCGTGGGTCTGGCTTGCCACCGTGCCGCTGAACCTCTTTGCCATCTACCTCTACAATCGCTTCCTCCCGAAGATCGGCCCGTTGAAAATGGTCTTTTCCTTCGCTATCACTACCATACTGATCAACACGTTCAGCTGTTTTTTCTATAACACCCTGCCCCACCTGATTTTTTTCCAATACGCTTGGAAAGACATCTACGTCCTCCTCATGCTCAAGCAGCTCTGGTCGATGATCCACAGCACCATTCCCGCCTCGCGCGCTAAATACCTCTACGGCTGTATCTACGGCATGGGAACGGTTGGCGCTGTCGCCGGCAGTGTCGTCCCTGGATTTTGGGCTGTCACTTTCGGTTCAGAACAGATCTTGCTTGCCACCCTCCCCATCTACCTGCTCCTGATGTTCACTTACGCAACAGCATTTAGACGATCCGGCGTGAAGAGCGACACGTTTCAGAGCGATCTCACCCCCAATCCACGACCCGGCGAAGCCCTCTCCCTCATCCGCAAGTCCCCCATCCTCATCGCCGTCTTGCTCCTCGTCATCTTTATGCAGGTCTCTGTGGCCCTCATCGAGTACCAGTTTAACGCCCACCTCGAACTCGCCATCCTCGAGAAGGACCTCCGCACTGCCTACTGTGGCAAGCTCACCTGCATCATCAACCTCTGCAGTTTGATCCTCCAATTCCTCGGTGGGTTTCTGATGGTCCGCACTCTGGGTCTTCGGGGCAGCCACTTCCTCATCCCCGTTCTCCTCTGTTCCTCAGCGCTTTTTTCATTTGTCGTTCCCACTTTTGCGGCCCTCACGTTTTCTTACGCCTTCCTCAAGGCCATCGACTTTTCGCTCTTCGGAGTCATCCGCGAGATGCTCTATGTCCCTCTCGCTCTCGATGCCAAGTATCGCGCCAAGGCGATCATTGACGTCTTTGCTTACCGCACCTCTAAAGCGCTCATCTCATTTGGCCTTATTTTCTTACAAATCGTAGCGGGAACGTATCTCTTGCCATTTACCAGCTACGCTTCCATTGCGATTTTTATTGCGTGGTTTGCTGTTGTTGCGATTCTTTTTCGCAAACGCGCCCAATTCGAGACGATCTAAGATTCATGGATGAAGGAGGGCTTCTACTGAGGCTTTCATCTGTTTGCGCTCGGGCTTTGTAAAAGGAGTTAGCGCATAGATTTTAGAGCCTTGTTTCAGATTGCGTAGATCGACCCGATACTGGGATCCCCTGTTTTCACATTCCAAGGTTTTCTCCCCTTCCTGTGCTTTCTGCAAAAGGGTTGTTGGATCCAGCTTTGTTTTACAAGTGCAGGGCTCGCCACCTGGATGGCATCGGTATGCGGCCTGAGTCCATTGTTCTTTGGGAATACACACCACATAGAGATTGCCAGGACTCCTACTTTCAGGAATCGCGGAAATCAATTGATCAGAAGCGCTCTGGCCGATCTGTTTCTCAAGTAATGCATTGATAGAACCCATACTCTGATCGGAGGCGAAAAAAGAGATGGCCGATTCACCAGGCGCATTACAATACAGATTGCCCGAACAAGAGAGAAGATTCTCTCTGACCAATAAATCATGGTCCATTACAGAATGATCCATGCCACCCCCTTTGGAATATTCTTCTACAGAAGCAGTCTGTTCATGAAGGGTATGGGGACGAAGAAGTTTGAAATGTTTTGTGTTCTTTCCCGCTTGCTTTGCTTGAGCTTTATAAATAAGAGAAAGAAGATAGCCACTATGACTTTGCCCATGTGTGAAAACATAATGGGTCTCTCCATAGAGCTGCTTGATTTCTAGAGCCTGACCCAATATGATCTCTGCTTTTTCATTCTCTAATAAAGGAGATTTTTCAAGCGCTTTTGTAATTTTATCCTCATCTACAGCCCCAGCCCCTTTCAACCTCTGTTTCTCAAGAATGGGCTCTTCAAATCGAGATTGCCGAATCAATTGCATCGCTTTCTCTTGCCAATCAGGCTCCTTTGATTGACGAAGCAACGCGATTTGTTCTTGTAATGCTACGCCCTTCTTATAAGCCAAATCCAATTCGCGAGGATCGATATTTAGTAGTTTTGCTCTATTCCCAGCAAGCATCCGTTTAATGAGTTGCTCTGTTTCTCCCGCATTCCCGAGGGCAGCTTGCCGTTTTTGAGGAGGAATCGCTGCAACCGCTTTCAGGATGAGGACTGTCTCCTCAGCATTCAATGAAGAATAAATTTTAACGATCTCTTCGCTAGTGCATTTGCAGATAGCTTCCCGTTCAAGAGGGGGTAGTGCGGCAACAGCTTTCAAGATGAGCACCCTATCCTCAGCATTCATAGATTTAGTAATCAGGCCAAGAGCATAAGTCGGGATCATTTCCTGTTCGTCAGGGTGCAGATCGGCAACAGCGTTCAGAATCTGTGCTACTCCCCCAGTGTCTATTGCAGACCCTATCAAATTTCTCATGTTGGAGCCAGAACTGAACCTTTCAGCAGGCAATTTGGCAACGGCATTTAGGAGCAGCACTATATCCGAAGCACTCATTGACTCAGTAATTAGTGAATATTTGATGTATTTAATAATATTCGGTTCTTTAGCAGGCAGTGCAGCAACAGCATCCAAGATCGACAGTCTATCTTCAACGCTCATAGCTTTAGTAACTAGTGAGGAAGCGATGCGTTCAATCTCTGAACCGGCAGGGAATTTTTCAATTGCACGCTTGAGCTGAACTTTATCCTTTATGCTCATTTCGTCGTGATATAGGCGGCTGCTCCAATCACCTATTTCAGCGCGATGCAGCGCATCTACTCTTTCTTCAGCAGTCATGCAATTGACAGTGCTGCGCAATTCGAGATGTTTTTGTGAGAGAATAATCGCGTCCATGGCAGATCTAATACCGGCTGTCTCTTCACCACTCATCTTCTCACTGCACAGAACCCCTGTATCTTCGGGGCACCTGATTGATTCAGTTTTATTAATTAATGAGCTCATAAACGCGCCTTGCGTAATTATATTTTGTTACATCCTTATACCATTTTATAGTAAATTCATTTAAAAGTCAACTAAATATTTGAATGTGAAATTGTCATATGTGCCTGATTTTCAATATGTTATATATTCCTTACCATTCTTGACCTCAGTATTACCCCAACTTTAATCGATCTGAGGCTCATAAGCACTCATACATATCTAGCTTGTATTAAACGTCTTGCAGAAATTATTGATGAGATAATGTCACCATGTTACAATTGGTGGAAA
>DATIIR010000137.1:0-7697 GCA_035479435.1 Chlamydiales bacterium | reverse complement strand
TCCAACACGTGGACAAAATCGGGGCGGATGTAGTCGAGGAGGCGCTGATAGTGGGTGATGATCAACAATGCGTTGTCGCTGCGGCGCATTTCGTTGACGCCCTTGGCGACGATGCGCATCGCGTCGATATCGAGCCCCGAATCAGTCTCATCGAGAATGGCCAAGTCGGGATTGAAGAGCGCCATCTGCAAGATCTCGTTCCGTTTTTTCTCACCGCCAGAGAAGCCCTCATTGATATTTCGCTCGAGGAATTCGGCCCGTATCTCCAGCGCAGCCACTTTTTCCTCAATCTGGCCCGTTTTCCCCTGAGCCTTGAGCGCCGCCTCTAAAAATTGGCGATTGGTCACGCCGGCGATCTCGAGTGGATATTGGAAACTCATGAAAAGCCCCGCGCGAGCGCGCTCCTCAGGATCCATATCCAACAGATCTTGCCCCTTGAACCACACTTCGCCGCTCGTCACTTCATAGGCGGGGTGGCCTGCTAAGACTTTCGCAAGGGTCGATTTTCCTGCGCCGTTGGGACCCATGATCGCATGGACTTGCCCCTTCTCGATCGACAGATTCAACCCTTTCAAAATCGGCTTGCCGTCCACTTCAACGCAGAGATTTTTAATTTCTATCATGTCATCCCACTGAGTTTTCTAGTTTTAATGCGAGGAGCTTTTGCGCCTCTTGAGCAAACTCGAGCGGCAGTTCCCGAATCACGTCCTTGCAAAATCCATTGACGATCAAATTGATCGCGTCTTCTTTCGAAATGCCTCGGCTCTGCAAATAGAAGATCTGCTCCTCATTCATCTTCGAGGTCGACGCCTCGTGCTCCACATGAGCTGTACTATTGGCCGCCTCAATGTAGGGGAACGTATTCGCGGAGCACCGGTTGCCGACCAGCATCGAGTCGCATTGCGTATAATTCCTCGCGCCCCTAGCCTTCGGCAAGATTTTCACCAGCCCTCGATAGCTATTGTGCGATTCATCGGCCGAAATGCCCTTTGAGATGATCGTCGACTTGCTCTCTTTGCCGATATGAATCATCTTGGTTCCCGTATCGGCCTGCATTTTCCCATTCGTCAACGCGACGGAATAAAACTCTCCCACCGAGCGGTCTCCTCTCAAGATGCAGCTCGGGTATTTCCACGTAATCGCTGCACCCACTTCGACCTGCGTCCAGGAGATTTTTGCATCGTCGAGCGCAAGGCCCCGCTTCGTGACGAAGTTGTAGATGCCCCCTTTGCCCGTCTTCGGATCGCCCGCGTACCAGTTTTGCACCGTCGAATACTTGATCTCAGAGCGATCCTTCGCGATCAACTCGACAACCGCCGCATGCAATTGATTGGTATCAAAGGCCGGCGCCGTGCACCCCTCGAGATAACTCACACTGGAGCCCTCTTCGGCGATAATGAGCGTCCGCTCAAATTGCCCCGTCTCCTTCTCATTGATCCGGAAATAGGTCGATAGCTCCATCGGGCACTTAACGCCCTTTGGCACGTAGACAAACGAGCCGTCTGAAAAGACAGCCGAATTCAACGCCGCAAAGAAGTTGTCGCCAGCGGGGACCACACTGCCCAGATACTCCTCGACCAGTTCGGGAAACCGCTTCACCGCCTCAGACATCGAACAGAGCACGACCCCCGCCTCAACCAGCTTCTTCTGGAACGTTGTCCCGATGGACACCGAGTCGAATACGATATCGACCGCCACATTGGTAAGCCGCTTTTGCTCATCCAACGGTATACCCAATTTTTCAAAGGTCTTCAGGATCTCGGGGTCCACCTCAGCCAAGCTCTCGAGCCGCGGCTTGCTCTTAGGCTCAGAATAGTAAGAAATTTCTTGGTAGTTGATGGGGGGGTACTTCACATTGGGCCAAGAGGGCTCTTTCATCTCCTGCCATTTCCTAAACGCCTTAAGCCTAAAGCGGAGCATGAACTCGGGCTCCCCTTTCTTCTCAGAAATCGCCCGTATCGTCTCTTCGCTTAAGCCCTTAGGAAAGACCTCAGACTCAATTGGGGTGACAAAACCATATTTGTAATCTGTAGACATAACCCTTCATTGAAAGTGAAAGAATTTTACTCGACTTACCCATTCAGCGTCAACCTATTATGCCCTCCCGATTGTTTATTACATTAATAAACATTATAATTATCTTAGAGGACTTAATTATATGCCCCATCCATCGCATGAACTTCCAATACGAGCTAAAATGGATATGCTGGATGATATAGTCCAGGTTATTCACCATCTGCATGAGGGGGACCGGAAGGGGGCCGAGCCGCTCCTCGACAGTCTGAAGATCAAGGCGATCTATTTTGACGAGAAGATCCAGCAGGATGTGTTAATTTTTGCGGAGCAGATCTATTTTCAATTTGATTACGATCCTTGGCACAAGGTGACGCCCGAGGTGCAGAAGTCTGCCGACAACCTCATCGCCGCCCTCGGCTTCTCAAACCCTCTTAGGTAGGTCCATTGCGTAAAGATGCCTCTTAGCCCCATATTTTTCCTCTTCCCCGACACGCTTCATCCCCACTTTTTCCAAGATCCTGACTGAGTAAGGGTTGTCAACTCTAGCAGTGGCAACAATCCGTTCAAGCGGTTTTCCGTCTAAAAGATAGCCCTTCTCTACTGTTGCTGGAGCATATTCTTTCACGACAGCTGTTACGGCTTCGGTTCCATACCCTTTGTGCCAATGTTGAGGATTGAAGAGGTAAGCAAGTTCTGACTGACCCGGAGTATCGCTATGGCCTAGAACCACATGGCCTAAGAATTCATCGTCTTTAAACACAGTTAATCCGCTATAAGGATCGCCTTTACGCCACCGTTTTACCCAAATATCATTAATCCGTTTCTCCACGGCTTCTCTCGTCCTCGTTTCTCCTGTGGCATATTTTCCCATGACCTCCGGATTCCCGAAAAGACCTACATACTGATCACGTTCCTTTTCCGTTGCCTCGACAGAGCGAATATGAAGGCGATCTGTCTCAATCGTTACATCCAAATGTCCTTCGGCATTTGAAAAAAAATTGACTTCCGTGCTTCCACTAGGTCTAGCTACTGCAGGTAGAGCCATTCATTTCTCCCGGGTAAGGCGGAAATTTTACACGAATCTCCTCATTCAGAACAAGGCTCCATTGAAGCAAGGAGCTTTTCCCTATCAAAAGTGGTGATGAATATCTGCTTATCGGCTTTCCCCCACGCCACATGGATCCAACGGTCTTGAACGACCAGACCTCCCGGGAAGACCACTTTGGACGCGTTATCCTGAGTATAGTCCGCCAGATCACCTAAAGGCCGAGGCGTCAGGGTACGGACAGAGAAGGGGGGATCTTTGTCAAATGTATAAGCTCCCATTACATAAGCCCTTCCCTTCGGGATTTTAGCGGGGAAGCACGAGTGGAAAAATGTCAAGAATGTGTCATTGACGAGACAGGCGGGAGTCCCCCCTCGGATTTCTCCCAGATTCCAATGCCAGTTGAAACTGGCGCGCTCCACCTCGTGGCAATACCCCGTATGCAGATCCACTTCCAAAATGACCCGAGGCTGACTCGAGTAGATCATATAGAGCCTATCTCCCGATGAAAAGGGGCTCCAATTTTTTTCAATCGGCAGCGCCCGAGAGTAGTTCAAGGCTTTTGCGGGCCCCTTAAGAACAAACATCCCCCTCTCTTCTATGAGTTCTCCAAAATACATGGCAAACGTGCCAGACGTTTGCACCGAAGGGAGATCGTTAAAAAAGATCAAGATGCGATCCCCCACGTTCAAAAGTCGCGCATCCTCCGCGGTCAATGAAAATTGAGAGGAATAAGAGGTGATATTCAGTAGCTGAACCGTTTTTTCAGAAAGTTTAAAATTTTTATCGAGCCTAGCCACACCAATCAAAGAGACGTCGGTACGAAAATCGTTTCTAAACTTTTCGGGGCATTTGCTGATGAAGCGAAAGGAGAGAAGATACCCTCCCTTATAGGGAATGAGCGACGGGTTATAGGCATTCGGATAATCGGGGATTTTGATTTGCCTACTCGTGACAATGGACGACTTGGAAAGGAGCTGTCCAAGGAACGTGTCGATCTCTTTGGCCTCTAGAAAAAAACAAAGACACAGGAAGAGCCATCTCATTTTAATAAACATAGTCAAAGTTTACGACACCGCTCCGAAATGGGGCGCGATTTCTTCCCCAGGCGGAGAACCAGCAGCCTGCGATGATTCCAAAATGGCTGCTTAGATTATATTCGATAGCCGGGGCAAAACTGAATTGCTCAGAGGAGGGTTTCCCAACGTCAGCAAATGTATGAGTGAAGGCGATTCCCGGGATCCCGAAAAATGGGGTAGCGTTTGTCTGCGTATAGACATTGTCGAGGGCCAATACCCAATTTTGGTTGAGACTCAGCTCAAAACTCACAATCCCTTGGAAGCTATTTCCTGGGAGGGCTGTCCCATTCGCCCCAAAACCGCCCCCATAAGCGTTGAATCCATGAACATCGACCGGGGTGTTTATAGTGTATTGCGTGCTGAAGGTCGTGCTCAGCCAATGAAGCCCCGACAGGTGAAATACTTTGTAAAGGACCAAATCCAATTGCGTCGCAAAGGTCCCTCCCCCCGTTTGGTCAGTCCCCAATTTTCTCGGGGAAAAGCGCTGAAAGTTTCCAGTGGGGAGAACCTCTCTGACGGCGAATTTGATGCCGGGAAAATAGGGCGTAAAGTCAGCTGCCATCAGTTGGAAATCCAAGCCAACGGTCAAATCGCCAGAGTGGACAGAGTGTTGATGGGAGGTGGTATTGTAAATAACCTGAGGGATGACGTTGAGATCACACCAAGGCGTGAGCCCGAAAAAACATAAAACTTGTGCATTGATCGTGTAGAAATTCTCCTCAGAACCCGTGTTAGTAGTCACATAGAGATACGACTTAACCATTACATCTCCATAAGGCACAGCGGTGCCCGTAGGAGCGATCAGAGGGCCCGTGAGCCAAGGAGACTGCGCACTCATCTCCCTCAAAAACAGAATGGCGACTAACACCCACTTCTTCATCTGGACAAGCAGTATATAGGCCAGTCGCTGTACCGCGAAAGCAAAAAAATTCTAAACATTTATTTGTCACTTCGCTACGTTTCCGCTCATGTGGAAGTGGTTAGTCCGATCTCTTTTTACGCTCCTGTGTCTGACGATTGTCATTTTAAGCTACGAGATAGAGGTGGCGAGAAAGTCGAAACGATTTTCTGTGAATATCGATCTGAATGAGGAGCTCTTTCGGCAAAAAGTGGCGGCTCCCGCTCCGGAATGGATGTTGCGCCAGATCCGCAAGGATTTAGAGCCCTTTGCTAAACAGCGCATTACCTCTCAAATGATCGATGAAAATTTTCACGGAAAGCGGAGTGAAGAGCATGGTTTAAACCGGTTTACGGTGAAGAATGGTTGGCTTACGGTGAGCTTGAGCAGCAACCGCCTCAACAACTCTGGTTTCCGGAAGATGAGGGCAGCCATTGTCAAACTCCAACAGCTTGTCCCATTGCCCGATGTCGATTTCCTCATTAGCTCGATCGATGGGTTTGATACGAATAGTGGAAATTTTTCCTGTCCGGTGTTTGTCTTTTCCAAGAGGGAAAACCTCTATCCCTTTGTTTTGATGCCCGATAAAAAGGCCTTGAGGGGATACCGAGATTTAAAAAACGAAATCCTCCAGGCGAATCAAAACTACCCTTGGGAGAGAAAAAAAGCGGAGCTCTTTTGGCGCGGAGGGGCGAATGGGACTTTCTTGAGTTTGGAGAACTGGGATCAATCTCCCCGAATCAAGTTGGTTCTACTCTCTTTGGCCATGCCGCAAGAGATCAATGCGCGGCTGACCAACTTACTCTATCTCAAACACGCATCTCCCAAACTAAAAGATACGCTTCTATCGAAGGGATTGATGGGAAAATGGGCCGATAAAAAGGATCATTTGCAATACAAGTACCTGATCGATATCGACGGAAATGCGTGTACATTTGAGCGCCTTTTTTGGCTCCTTACCTCCAATTCTGTCGTTCTCAAACAGGTCACTCCATCTCGCCAGTGGTATTATGGGGACCTAGTGCCCTATCGCCACTACATTCCCGTGAAGGAGGATCTCTCCGATCTGGTGCAACAACTTAAATGGGCGAGAGATCACGAGGAAGAAGCCAAGAAAATCGCCGAAAACGCCACCGCTTTCGCCAATACCCACCTCACCCCCGAGGACGTCTATCTCTACCTCTACCACCTCATCGTCGAATACGCCAAACTTCAAACCGGTCTATGGTTGCAGAAGGGCGACCGTATCTGATAGGTTTCTCAGAATGTCATCGGGCGCACTCAACCGAACTGGACTCGCCTCAGGCGAGTAGACAAAAAAGTGGTCAATGGCTTTCGAGTCAAAGACAAAGGGAGCAATATTCGTGCAGTAGGGCGAATAGAGGGCGAAAGGGGAATGATCTGCAAAAGCACTCTGCATGGCCTCTTGCATCTCGAGTTCATTGAAGTTCGTGTCCCCCATAGCGATTGTAGTGACGGCAGAATCGAACGTCTTTGCCACATATTGAGCAAACTCAAAGCGGCCTGGATGGGTCGGATCGCCGGGCAAGTGCACGTTGACCAGCCGGACGAGTTGTCCCGTCTCGACTCGTCGCAAAGTGACATCTTGCACGGTCCTCTTAGGCTCCCGTGAGAAGATGCCGGTCACCTCTTTCGAAGACACCACCTCAAAAATACGCCGGTCCACCAGGAGCGTCTCACCATGGGAGGGAATCAGTTCAAAATGGGCGGGGATTCGGGAGCGGAGCTCTTCTCTGAAAGGCTCACTGCACTCTTGCAAACTCAAAATGGCGCGCGGATGCGTGGGATGGTCGATCATATCGACAATCAAATCCACCACATGCCTGTCCCGAACCGTGAGCTTAGAGTCGCCAATATAAACGTGTTCTTCGCCAATCATCGACCGTTTGAGCCCTTGCGAATCTTTTTCCAGAACCCAACTCATGTAGTCGCCGTCCAACACGTTCCATGAAACGAAATTCACATTCTCAAGCGTCATCCCGATCGGCAAATGGTCGGAGGGAAACTGCCATTTTTCTTGCAGTTCTCCCACATGAGCGCCCATGGGCTTGATAACGGGAGCTAGAGCCAATTGGTGCCTCATCCGCCGGGCGGAGGTGCGTTGGGACGCCGCCTCAGCAGCGGGAGTCGCATAGGAAGACCCGCTTGCAGGAGGGAGGAGGGGAGAAGAGGCGAGCGACAAGGCAAGCAACGTAGAAATGGGAAAGACTGACATAAAATGAGTTCCTTATTAACCCGAACATCAAAAAAGAGACAACCTGCTTGCTGCGCCTTTGCCAAATCGATCTTCCTCGTCGCCCTTGCCTCCGGCAATGGTGCTCCTCGTTCAGACCGGGGGGTTTTGCCCCCTTCGATTTTGCTGCGGCTCGCCGGCGCAGCTTGTCTCTTTTTTGACGCTCGGGTTAATATTTAAAATAAATTTTCATTGGCAAATTTCTTATAGCGCCTTGCGTCGTAATGGTAGAGCATGGCGGGCCGATGCTTTCTCCCTTCCGTTTTTTTCCCGGAAGCACGGATGAAATCCATCCTCTGTATTTTTTTGCGAAAATTTCTCTTATCAATAGAGAGGGCAAAGACCTGTTCATATAAGCTTTGGAGCTGGCAGAGGGTGAAGGCTTTAGGCAAGAGCTTAAAAGCT
>DATIIR010000136.1:0-17121 GCA_035479435.1 Chlamydiales bacterium | reverse complement strand
GTCGATCACTCTAAAATTCTTAAGGGATGACGGAAGGCGAAGCCTTCGGCTTTTACTTTGTGGTTGGAGACGCGCTTGTTTCCTGTGTGGAGAGGCGTGTGGGAGGGGTTCCACTTGACGGCGGGGAGCTGGAAGCGCTGGGAAATGGCGTCGTAGAGGTCTCTGCGGGAATGGTGCTCGTCGTCGGAGAGGTTATAGATGCCTTCCAGATGATGTCTGAGAGCATAGTCGACGGCAGCGGCGGCGTCGAGCTTGTGGATCATGTTTGTATAGTGATTGCCAAAGCCGGGGAGGATGTGCCCTTCGAGATTTTTCACCCGATGGGAGAGCTCGCGGCCAGGTCCATATACTTCAGCGAGGCGCAAGAGGCAGATGTGCCAGCCGAGTTCTTGAAGCGAAAGGATTTGCTTCTCCGCTTCAATGAGGGTTTTGGCTAAATCGCTTGTGGCGCGCAGCTCGCTCGTCTCATCGACCCACTGGCCGTTGTGATCGCCATAAATCGTTACGGTAGAGAGATAGATGAGATGGCGCGGCAGGTCCGTCTCAAGGGCGACATGGCGGATGATTTGGGAAGTGGCGATGTCGTAGTTTTCAGGGTCGTCAACGGCTGTTGTGATGAGGATGAGGTCGTTACTGGCGATGAGGGGAGCAAGCTCCTCTTCATCATTGCTCCTGAGAAGAACGCACTTTTGAGCGCAGCGGGAGAGAGATTCGAGTTTTTCAGGATGGCTCGCGGTCACAGTCACATAAAATCCCCGCTTCTTCCAAAGGGCAGCTACTTCAGAACCAATATAGCCACAGCCAAGGACCAAGATATTCACGATACACCTGTTAGGTAACCCAATTTTTCAAACATCTCTTTCAGAGGGGCGTTCTCTTTTTTCTCCAGAGCCCCCTCTTTAGCCAACCATTTTACATAATCTTTAGGGATGTCGGAAAGAAGTTTTCCCGCATGTTTGCCAAAAGGCATTCGCTGCACTTGGGAGGTTTGTGAAAGAAGGGAAAGAACGGTTTTCATCTCTAAGTCGTCCACCATGCGGCTAAAAATCTGGTGGAGCACGATGCAATCGTCGAGCGCGCGGTGGGCCTGGTTGGCTTCAATGCCGTAGACTTCGCGAAGGGACTGGAGGCTGTGGCGGGGGAGATCGTTTCGGTACTTGCGCGACCACTTGAGAGAGTCGATGAATGTCCACTTAGGCATGGGTAGGCCTGCCCTTTCAAACTCAGATTCGAGAAATAGCTTATCAAAGGCGTCATTGTTGTGAGCGATGAGGACGACGTCGCCGGAACAAAACTCGGCAAAAGAGGAGAGGGCCTCTTTGATGAGGGGGGCCTCTTTGACCATCTCGTCGGTAATGCCCGTGATGGCCGACGCATCAGAGGGAATGGGGCACTCGGGATTCGTGAAGGTGCAAAAACGGCGCTCCCTTTGAGGATCGAAAGCGGCGATCTCAACAATGCGGTCTTTTCCCGGCTTCACCCCGGTGGTCTCAGTGTCATAGTAAATAGGTATCATGCAAACCTTCAAAGAAACAGGGTTAGTAAGCCCGATTTCGATTTTTTACTCAACTTTTTCTCAACATTGGTGTATGATAGGTGGCATTTAGGTGAGTTTATGAAGCGATGGATTCTCTTTTCTCTCTTAGCCTTAACGGGCTGCTTTCAGGCATATAACGAGGACGACGACCTCAGAACGGTTCCTGTAACGAATAATCCCCATGTGGTGCCCAATTATGGCGGCGGACTTCCCGGAATAGGTGGGGGGAATCAGCAGGGGCCCTATTGACAACTCTCGAAATACCCTGTAGTGTGGAGTCAGGTCAGACGATGAAAGAGAAGCCCCACTACCACTATTTTCAGTGCGATCCCGATGAGATCATCGCTGAGATCGGAAAAAAGGCCCTATTGGACTCGCTGAGGAAGATGCTCCTCTGTCGCCATTTCGATATCCGGGGCGAGCAGGCCTATCAGCAGGGGAAAGTGGGGGGATTTTACCACTCCTACATTGGGCAAGAGGCCATTCAGGTGGGTTGCCTGGCGGCTGTCGGCCCCGACCACTGGTTCACTACGACCTACCGATGCCATGCGTTGGCCCTCCTTTTGGGGGTGACCCCCAATGAGGCAATGGCTGAACTCTATGGGAGATCCACCGGAAACGCGATGGGGCGGGGCGGCTCCATGCACCTATACTCCGACCGGATGCTGGGCGGGCTCGCCATTGTGGGGGGCCACGTGCCGATCGCGACAGGTGCCGCCTTCACGATCAAGTACAAGAAAGTCAAGAACATGGCTAGCTTCTGTTTCCTCGGCGAAGGGGCTGTCGTCCAGGGGCCTGTCCACGAATCGCTGAATTTAGCCTCGCTCTGGGATCTTCCGTGTGTTTATGTCATTGAGAACAACCAGTGGGGCATGGGGACCAACGTGGCCCGGGCCGTATGTGTGCAGCCGATCGCAGAAAATATGGCGAAGGCGTATGGAATCAAGGCTTATAGTGTCGATGGCTCCGATTTCTTCAGCTGCTACGCACTCTTTAAAGAGGTGATGCGCGAAGTCGCTAAAAATCAACGGCCCGTGCTGATTGAAGCGGTGACGGAGAGATTCCGCGGTCACTCCATCTCCGATCCGGCGCTCTATCGCACCAAGGAAGAACTCGCTCAAGTCATGGAAGAGAGAGATCCGCTCATCCTCTTTAAGAATGCCCTGATTAAACACAAGGTTTTGACCGAAGAGCAATTTAAAGAGATCGACAAAGAGCAGAAAGAGATCGTGATCGCTGCAATGAAGTTTGCCGACGAGAGTCCATGGCCCGATCCGATGGTCCTCGAGCAGGGTGTCTTTGCTCCGGAGGAAAAATAATGGGCAAGCAAGTGGTTGAAATTCGGGAAGCGCTCCGCCAGGCGATCGATGAAGAGATGACCCGCGATCCAAGCGTCTTTGTCATAGGCGAAGAGGTCGCCGAATACAATGGCGCTTATAAAGTGACGAAGGGGATGCTCGACAAATGGGGCCCAGAAAGAGTGATCGACACCCCCATTTCTGAAGCGGGGTTTGCGGGGCTCGCCATTGGCGCCGCACAAACGGGACTGAGGCCGATTGTCGAGTTCATGAGCTGGAACTTTTCGTTTGTAGCAGCCGACCAATTGATTTCGAATGCGTGTAAAGCTCACTATATGTCGGGCGGGCGCTTTAAAGTGCCCATCGTCTTCCGCGGGCCCAATGGCGCTGCAGCACAAGTGTCGTGCCAACATTCCCATTGCGTGGAGGCGATTTACGGCAATTTACCCGGTTTCATCGTCATCGCACCTGGAAACGCCTACGATGCCAAAGGGCTTCTAAAATCGGCCATCCGCGCCAATAACCCCGTGATCTTTCTCGAAAGTGAGCTGAGCTATGGCGATAAGATGGAGATCCCCACCGAGGAGTATCTCGTCCCCATCGGCAAGGCAAAAGTGATCCGCGAAGGGAAGCACGTGACCCTCGTCTCCTACAGTCGCATGTTGAAATACTGCCTCGAAGCGGCTGATGAGCTCTCTAAACAGGGCGTGAGCGTCGAGGTCATCGATCTGCGCACGATCAAGCCGCTCGATATCGCAACGGTAGCCTCTTCAGTTCGCAAAACGCACCGGTGCCTCCTCGTCGAAGAGGGGCATATTTTCTCAGGGATTTCGGCCGAAGTGGGATTCCAAATCATAGAACACTGCTTTGACGATCTCGATGCGCCTCTGGTTCGCGTTTGTCAACGAGAGACCCCGATGCCCTACTCCAAAGTTCTCGAGCGGGAGACCCTTCCCAATAAAGAGAGAATTTTAGCCGCCCTTCAAGAAGTTCTGGCCTAAGAACAATTTTTTTTCCATAATAGGTCTTCAGAAGGGGTTGTGTATGCCGTTTACTGTTACCATGCCTAAACTTTCTCCCACGATGGAAGAGGGAGTGATTGCCAAGTGGCACAAGAAAGAGGGTGACAAAGTCAGTTCTGGGGAGCTACTCCTTGAAGTGGCGACCGACAAGGCCACTGTCGAGTACAACGCACTCGATGAGGGCTACCTTCGCAAAGTCCTCGTTCCGACAGGTGGCCACGCCATCGTCAATCAACCCATTGCGATCTTTACCGAAAAAGCAAGTGAGAGCATTGCTGGTTACCAGCCTGAAGGCACGACGCCTGAAGCTGTTCACAAAGAAGAAAAGGGAGCCCCCATGAAAAAAGAAGAGACTCTAGCCCCAAAAGCCGCCGTGACGGCGACGATGCAGCAGCCCGCCTTCGTCCCTGAAGCTCCGCTGGAGAAGTATGAGTTTGGGTTCCCCACTGCAAGTCCGGGGCGCACGCCCGCATCGCCGCTGGCTAAGAAGCTCGCCAAAGAGAAAGGGCTCGATCTCACCACCGTCAAGGGGACAGGCCCCGGTGGACGCGTCACCAGCCGCGATCTCGACCTCGCACAGCCCGATCAGGCCGTCGCCTTTGGGCGTCGCGAGATGCCCACCATCGCTCCAGGAACCTTTGAGGAGCTCGCCCTCACGCCCATGCGCAAAGTCATTGCGCAGCGGCTTCAGCAGGCCAAAAGCTACATTCCCCACATCTACGTCCGCCAGGAAGTCGACGCAGGGGCTCTTGTTACGGCCCGCGAGCAGCTCAAGAGCGGCAATCTGAAAATCACCTTCAACGACTTTTGCCTACGCGCCTGCGCCCTCGCTCTTCGGGAACATCCCAATGCCAATAGCGGCTTTGATTCGGTGAACCAGGCGATCATCCTCTTCAAGACGATCGACATCTCCGTCGCCGTCACTGTCGAAGGAGGTCTCATCACCCCCATCATCCGCCACGCCGACTTTAAAAACCTCGGTGAGATTTCCCTCGAGGTGAAAGAACTCGCTGCGCGCGCCAAGGCGGGCAAACTCAAACCTGAAGAGTACAAAGGGGGTTCTTTTACCCTCTCCAACATGGGCATGTTCGGCGTCACCGACTTTGCGGCGATCATCAACCCTCCTCAAGCAGCCATCCTCGCCATCGGAGGCATAGAAGAGTGCGCCTGCGTTAAAAATGGCGTTGTTACCGCCGGCAAGCGGATGAATATCATCCTCTCAGCCGACCACCGCGTCCTCGACGGCGCCGAATCTGCCAAGTTCATCAAGACAGTCCAAAGATACCTGGAGAACCCAGCCCTACTTCTCGTTTAACATGTATTGCGGCAAGGCGAACGAAGCCTTGTGGATCGCAGGCGTGTAGTACCGCATCGGGCCCTTGAGTTTGCTCAATCTTTCAGCCAGAATCTTTTCTGAGACTCTGTATCTTTTGTCGCTCGCCCAGCCGAAGGCCATGAAGCCGCCGACATAAGTGGGTACAGGCGCTGCGAAGAAGGTGACATTCTTGAAATGGGGCTTCCGGTTAGTTAGCGTCAATTTTTGCTCGCTTTTCTGCATGAAAGGGACGCCATTTTGGTTCACGAAAATGCCACCCACATTCAGGATCCGCTTGCAATCGCCGTAAAATTCGCTGGAGAAGAGCACTTGTGCAGGGCCCTCTGGATCGCCAGAATCGCAGATGATCACATCGAATTTTTCCCCACATTCTTTCACATATCTTGCGGCATCTTGCACGACGATTTTAGCTCGAGCATCATCAAATGCTCCGTTCGACAGTTCGGGCAGGTATTTCTTCGAGAGATCGATCACGGAGCGGTCGATTTCGACCATGACAGCGCGCTCCACCCCCTCATGTCTCAACACCTCTCTCAGTGTGCCGCCGTCGCCGCCGCCGACGATCAATACCGACTTGACTGCGCCGTGTGCAAGAATGGGTACATGGGCCATCATCTCGTGGTAGATAAACTCATCGCTTTCAGTGAGTTGCACACGCCCATCGATTCCCAGCACCTTGCCGAAACGCTTATTCTGAAAGATAGCCAGATCCCAGAACTTGCTTCTCTCCTCATGAATGACGCTATCGACGACGAAATGCTGCGACCATTCGGGGTAGAGTGTCTCGGCATAATTTCCACCAACCACCAAACCCGCAGCCAAAACCAAATGCAACATAACACCTCCAAAAAGGGGAGGAGTATATTCTCAGACCCACATTTTAGCAACTATCAGCAGCAGCTGCTGCGCGCCCGCCTCCTTCGACTAACTTACCAATCTGAATTTTCCATTTGACAACGGCCCCATTTTCACTCAGTTTTTCAAACCCCTTCCGTTGGAACATCTGATTTACTTGTGCTGCATAAGTGGGGGTTGTAGCGAAAAGGAACGCTTCCCGAATCGGAATGACTCCTTTGGTGGGAAAAGCGCCGTTCTCTTCTCTGAAGTCAACGACATATTGGTTCTTTTTGATCAACGTGGGCAGGAGTTCATTGACAACCCAGCTCCAAATGGGATATGTCAAAAATTCTTGCGTCTGTCTCACGTTTGGCCAAATATAAACCTCTCCATTAGCGAGCAAATTGACGGCCAAGAAGGCATCGATTGTTCCATCATCACCTCGCAGGATAAAGGAGCAAAGTTGTCCCGAAGGGCGATCAATGTCTGCGAGAACCTCTTCTCTGATCGTTTCATCTGACTCCATAGGAGATGGAGCGTTTCCCCTCACCCTCATTTGTTCCTTCAAAGTCTCCCGTTGCCGTATAAGAAAACAGCTCAATTCCTCCTGATCCTCTTTCTGGACGGGTTTAATCTTGAACCATCCGTGAGCACCATCTTCAGGAAGGCGGACTTCCAATAGAGGGAGAATCTTAAACCTCTTCCGGACAGGAGGGGGATCTTCAAGCAGTTCTCTTGCAGATATTTGATAACCCACGGATCCTTCTTCAAGTTCTCCTGGTTGATGAACAGGGATAAGAGTAAAACCATACTGGCGCAATACCGCAACTGTAGCTTCATCCTCCTCTTTGAGCACAGTGAAAAGGAGCATGTTGTCTACGGATTGTTTTGCAACGCCCTCTCCATTGGCTCTAATCAGAGGAATTGTGATCCTATTGTGATAGAGGGAGGGGAAGAATGAGCCCAGAACCCATTTCCAGATATGGGCATTGGCTTTGCGAGCAACGTTTTGCATCAGACTGGGAACAACGGCGAGTCCCTGGACGGCAGGTTCTGCAGGCGTGAGAAAGATCGTTCCCACAAAACGCTCTTTACGGCTGCTACGAATGACACTGAGATAAGGCCAGTCACGTGTGCTTGCTCTTGTCAAAGAACTTAAGAAGACGGGACTGGGACCAGGGTCATCGAGACGCGACAAACTGCCCAACTTCTCCTGATAAAAACGGGTGACATCGCCCTCGTCGTTTTGGCGGTATCTGGTGATAAAGTAGGTATGCTCTCTTCCTGTTTTGGGATCCCGAAAACCAACTTCACCTCTAAAATCGGTGCTGATGGAAGTGGGGATTTCTCTTTGATGACGCGACGCGGGAGCTGCCATAAAAAACCTCCTGAAAATGAGGAAAAGACTTTACTCTACGAGATGAAAAATTACAACCAGCGGTTTCTTTTGAAAAGGGCTAGGACGGTGAGGGAGGCGCCTATGGTGATGCCCATGATGAGGGGGAAGGCGTAGGTGTTTGTTTGAAAGGGGAGGGCGATGTTCATGCCGTAGATGGAGACGACGATCATGGGGATGCTGAGGATGATGGTGAGGGCTGTGAGCAGCTTGATGGTGCGGTTGACGTCGTTGGTAAAGATGATGTGGTACGAATCGCGCAGGGAGCGGATGCTCTTGATATTGACTCGGCACACATCTTCCGATTGGTGCATGGCGATCATCAGATCCTCGAGGAGATCGAGATCTTGCTCATAGAAATTCATATACCTGCCTGAGGCCATGGCCTCGAGGACATTGCGCATGGGGACGATGGAAGTGAGGTACTGGTTGAGGATCTCTTCGTTTTTGGTCAGGACGATGATCGCGTTGGAGTCGACGATTTTGGGGGGCTGTTCAGCGCCGAGGATGGAGTGTCTTACCCGCTTGATGTTGTTGGTGTAATCTTGCGTAATCTTGAGGAGGATGTGGAGAATGAGTTTTGATTTTTGGGAGGTGCCGAGGGAGGTGTTAGAGGAGATGAGGTTTTCGATGATCTCGCTGCGGTGAGGGGAGATGGCGATTACGAAGGTGTTGGTGAGGATCAGGGTGAGTGTTTCGGTATAGAGGCCAAACTCGTTGGTTCCTGGGTGGCGGATAAAAAAGAAGATGTTGTCCTCAATGTGCTCGATCCGGGGAAGCTCGTATTTATCCAAGCTGTCGCGGATGTCATTGAGATCGAGATGGGCGATTTCAGCGATTTTTGTAAGATCTTCTAGGTTAGCCTCTTTTGCATAGATCCAGCTACCCGCTTGAAAATCGGTTATGCGGGAGAATTCGGTATCGCGGAGGGTCTTAAAATAAATCTCGAGCATACCCTCTATATAGCGCACGGTGGGGAGAAAAGGCAAGAAGACTCAGCTGCCGCAAATTAGAACAACAATCACAAGTAGTCCTAAACGGGTAGTACCCCCAAAACATCGCTGAATATTTTAACCACAGAGATAATCCACCACAGAGACGAGGGGGAAGCCCCTCGCGCTCCCCAATTTAGGGAGGGATCTCTCCATTTTTGAGGGGGTGTGGGGGAGCCTCTCCCCCGCCTCTGTGGTGGATTATCTCTGTGGTTATATTTCTCTCCGTGGGTGGGGGTCGGGGCGGGCGCAGTAGGTTATTCTGAGAGCTTCTTCTCTAGAGCTTTGAGGCGCTGGACGTATTCTTCTAGCTTGCGGACGTGAACTTCTTGACGGTGGAATTCGGCAATGGGGATGGCGGGACTGCCGCGGTATTTGCCCGCTTTGAGCGATTTGCTGACGCCTCCACGGGTTGCGATAAGGACGTGGTCGTCCAATTCGACATGGCCAACAATACCCACCTGGCCTCCCAGCATGACATAGTTGCCCGTCTTGGATGAGCCGGCGATGCCCGTTTGAGAGACGATGATATTGTGCTCTCCGATCTCCACATTGTGGGCGATCTGGACGAGGTTGTCGATTTTTGTCCCCTTGCGTACGAGGGTGTGCTTGAAACGGGCGCGGTCGATCGTGGTGTTGGCGCCGATCTCCACGTCATCTTCTAAAACGACGTTGCCCAGTTGCTCGAGCTTCATGTGGCGCCCCTGTTTGTCGGGGATATATCCAAAGCCGCAAGAGCCAATGACCACTCCAGGTTGGAGGATCACACGGTTGCCGAGGCGGCACCTTTCGCGGATGGTACAATGGGGGTGTATAGTGCAATCAGAGCCGATCTCGACGTCGTAGCCAATGGAGACGTTGGGTCCGATGGTTGTATTGGCGCCGATTTTGACGTTCCGGTCGATGACAGCGTGGGGGGCAATAGTGACGTTGAGCCCAATTTGAGCAGTGGGATGAATGACGGCTGAGGGGTGAATGCCAGTGAAACCCGAGGAGCCAGAAGTGATAAAGAGCTCCGCAACCCTCTGAAAGGTTCTGCCCGGATTGTCTGAAATCAGGAAATTCTTTCCTGAGGGGAGTTCGGTTTTGGCATCGACGCAAATGACGCCCGCCACCGACTTTTTCATCGCTTCATTGTAACGGGAATTCGCAAGGAAGGACACATCGCAGCTCACAGCCTCTTCCAGTGTGTTCACACCTGAGACTACATGGCTTGGATCACCTATGAGTTGGGCTCCCAAGAGGGAACCCAGCTCAGCAAGAGTATAACGCCTCTCGCGCATTAACCAGCCTTTTCAGGGAGGGCTTCATCGACAGCGGCGTCGACAGGCGCCCCTTCTGCGTTGTCAGCGACTTTCTTCGCCTTAGCAGCTTCGAGGTCGAAGGTCTTGTCCATCTCGCTGATTACGAGTGTGGTCACATCGAGATCGGGACGGATATAGAAGCACGCCTCTCTGTTCATCACGTAGTCGAGCTTGTTTTGACCTGCGATTTTTTCAGCGGCCTTAGCGATTGTGGAGCTGATCTTCTGAACCATTTGATAGTTGGCATGGTTCAAGACTTGGTAGAATTGGTTTTGGTAGCGGCCGAGATCTTCTTGGAGAGCTTGAAAGCGCACTTTGAGATCTTCTTCAGCTTTGGGAGAGAGGCTGTCGAGGTACTCGGTGTCTTCAAATTTTGCTGAGATTTCTTTCAGCTCTTTCTCTGTGCCTTCGATCAGGGAAGACATTTGCTTGCGCATGTTTTCCATGTTCTCTTGCTCTTTCTTGCCTGCTTTAGAATCGGTGATACAGGTTGCGAAATTCACCACGCCGATCAGGGGGTTATCAGCTGCGGTGGCAGTAGCAGCCACTAAAGCGAACGAGGCAGCAACTGTTGTAAAAATTTTACGCATATTTATGCTCCATTTGTTGTTTAAAATTGTCCACCCATTGAGAAGAAGACTTTCTGCCATTTTCCATCATGGCGATCTTTTTTGACTAGAGGAATACCCCAGCCGACCATGATAGGGGTTCGGTTGCCGATATCAAGGCGGAGTCCCACCCCAGTCGTGGGGCGGATTTGAGTGATGTCAAACTCTCCAAAAGTGACGCTACCGACGTCGAAGAAGGCAAAGACGTCCATCATGCGGAAAATCTCTTGGTTATATTCCAAAGAGACCAGTGAAGAGGAGAGTCCTCCACGTGGGGTCTCAGTTGGCTCATTCTGCCCTTGGGCATTTTGCAACTCGACGACAGGGCCGAGGAGGAAGGGCTTATAGCCGCGGACAGTGGTCTCACCGCCGAGGAAAAAACGCTCGCTGTAGGGGACCGCATTTTTCTCTGTCCGTCCAAAGGGCACAATATACTTAAAGTCGCCGCGGAGTTTGAGCGTTCCCTTTGACCAAATGGGGAAATAAATAGCGTTTAAGTAACTGAATTTAAGGAAGTTATATTTTCCCCCGATCCCTGCAACTTCTGCTTCGGTAAAGGAGCGCCAACCTCGATGGGGTTTGTAGACGTTATCGACCGAGTCGTAGCTTAGGTTGCCGCTGAAGGCGGAGACGAGGCCATCTTGGTCGAGCAGTTTTTTCTCCTTGATGACCGACTCTTTTGCGATGAAGGAGTCGTCGACCGGTTCGATATTCAAGTTATCTTTGGAGTGTCTGATGCGCTGGCGCATTCCGACGGTCCAGTAGTTGGTCAGGGGATAGTTTGTATAAACCGATCCGCCGTAGGTTACGACGACGACGTCTTTCTGGAGTTCGCTGAAGGTGCGGCTCACCTCAACGCCGAGGCGCCAGAGGGTGTCGTTGACGTAGGGGTTCATCCAGGATACGAGGATGTTGTTTTGTTTTTTACCGAGAGTTCCTCTCACGTGGAAGAATTCACCGCCGCCCCGCAAGGCAGAGATCTGTCCGTTCAACAGCGCCTTGGCGACGCCGCGGATGTTGAAATTCCGTTCGGTGAGGTCGAGTCCGCCGAAGACGTCGTCCATGGAGCTAAATCCCATGAAGAGGCTGACATTCCCTGTCGTGGTCTCTTCGACTTCGATGTAGACGTCTCTATAGGTATCGCCGAGTTCATCGTCTTCTGCCGTGCGGATGGCGTAGACGTTGACGCTCTTGAAGTAACCGACGGCTTCCAAGCGCTGCTGCGTGGCTTTTAATTTCCTCGAATCGAATGTTTCTCCGGGGACGAGGAGGGATTCGCGTAAAATGACGTTGCTCTTGGTGGAGCTATTTCCGAAGATGTGGACGAGTCCCACTTTGTACTGTTGTCCCTCTTCGATGGCAAACGAGATGTCGAAGACGGGCTCAGTTTCCATAAGAGAGGCTTCGAACTGGACGCTGGCATCGATGTACCCTTTTTGACCATAGAGATCTTTGATGCATTGGACCGTATCGCGCACTTTGTCTGGGGAGTAATTTTCGCCCGACTTGATCAGGCACTTTTTCTGGATCTCTTCTCTGGTGAAAAGGGTATTGCCTCCGACGACGATATCTCCGAAACGGTAGATTTGGCCGCGGTGTGCGGTGATTTCGATAGACATCCTGCCGGTTTGTGGGTCGTCTGACAACTGGATATCGACTTTCGCATCGGCGTAGCCCTTATTATGCAAGTAGTTGATGATGGTCATCCGGTCTTGCTCGAGCATTTCATCCCGATAGATGCCGCTTCCTGTGATCCAACTGAAGAGGAAGTTGTATTTTTTCAAATACATCTGCTCTTTGATATCGCTCTGTTCGGCTTTGGTAAATCCGTTCAGGACGATTTTGCCGATATAGCCGGGGCGCCCTTCTTGTACGTCGATGACGATATCGACCTGGTTGCTCCCTGGCACGGGCTGAAGATAATAGGTCAGCTGCGATTCGAAGTACCCTTTTTTGAAGTAGAAATCTTTGACCTTATTGAAGGCTTTGTTGAACTCTTGCCTATTAAAAATCGTGCTGGGCTTGACATCGAGTTCTTTTTGCAGCGTGGACGTCTTGTATTGTGTATTTCCGTTCCATAGCACTTGATGGATCACCGGTTTGGGGACGATGTGGATGACGATATAGACTTCGCCATTTTGTAGCTTCAGCGATGGGTTGACTTGGTCGTATTCATCGGAGAGAGTTTTCAAGTCGTTATCAAAGGTGAGGCCGGAGAATTCGTCGCCCTCTTTTGTTCTTAATCTGGACAAAATGGGAGCTGGATCGAAATAGCCATCTTCTTCGGAATCGACGATGATTTCGATGTGGGAGACTTTTTTATCATCGTACAATTCAGCGCCCACCAATGGGGACACAGCGCTTGCGAGAAGAATCGAGAGGAGAACATAAGATCTTATCATGTTTTGGATCCGAGTAGTCGCTCGATTATAAAAGGGTTTCCTAAATTTGCGCAACTCAAACTGAGTGTGAGAGAGGGGAGATAGAGGGGAGAAGGGAAGAATTGAACCACAGAGACGAGAGAGTAGATGAGGTAGCACAGAGGAGGTCGATGGAGGACACAGAGGAAGAGGTTCCTCCCCCTGCCGTCCACCCCTTCGGGGCCGATTCGCTTCGCTCATCTGCTCCGCGAGAAAAAGGTCCATTCAAGGACCTTTTTCTCGATTCCGCAGCCCCCGTAAAACGGGGCCCGGAGGGGCGGCATCGCGATTCCATTTTAGATAATCGTTTTTGCACGCGCCAGGTTATTTACCTCCGCTCAGGTAGCAAACCTTACGCGCGGAATAGAGTAAATCAAAATAACGTCGCGTGCCGCTCCCCTATGGGCCCCGTTTCGGGGAGGGGGGACGGCAGGGAGGCCAACCTCTCCCTCCGCGTCCTCGCTCGATCTCCTCTGTGCTACCTCATCTACTCTCTCGTCTCTGTGGTTCAATTCTCCCCTTCTCCCCTCTATCTCAAACCGATTGGCGGCCGAGAAAGGAGCGGGCGAGAGTGCTGCTGTCGATGTATTCGAGGCTGCTGCCGATGGGGAGCCCAAAGGCTAGACGCGAAATCGAAAGATTAGGACGAGAAAGGGCGTTTTTCAGGTAGAGGGCTGTGGTGTCGCCCTCGAGGGTTGAGTCGATGGCAATGATGATCTCGCGGACTTGTGTGAGGCGCTGGGTGATCCGATCGAGGCGGAGGCTGGAGGCGTGGCGGTTATCGAGCGGTGAGAGGAGGTGCTCGATGACGTGATAGAGGCCGCGATAACTGTGGGTCTCTTCAATAGCGTAGGCGTCGCGGGGCGAGGCAATGATACAGAGCGAGGTGGGGTCGCGGGTGGGGGCGCAAAATTGGCAGACGGTTTGGTCCGTGAGGCAGCCGCAGGTGGGGCAGGGGGGGATGCGGTCGTGGAGGGTGGTGAGGGTGGCGGCCAGAAGGTTGAGGGAAGAGGGGTCCCAGGTGAGGAGCTCAAAGGCAAAGCGCTCGGCCGTCCGGGTGCCAACACCGGGGAGCTTCTTAAGGTGGGCTATGAGCGAGAGAAGATCGTCTGGGAACCGGTGGGCCATAGGGTTGGATTGTAGCAGAGTCGATATTTTTTTGAAGAGGTGTAAAATTTTTACTTTGCATACACAAACAACTTCAATAATCGGTTTCTGCCTGCGTCGGACAGCCACTGAATTTGGCCCCGCCTGCATCGCTCAACTTATTCAAGTTGAGCTGCTTCGGCGCCGGCTACGCCTGGTCCAAATTCAGGGCGCCTCCTTGGCATAATCCCGATTCTTGAAGTCGTTTGTGTATATTTCGATTCTTCCCAATTAAAAGGCGATCGGCTAAACTCGCACCCGATATATGAAGAAATTGAAAGCGAAGATTATAGGCACCGGCTCCTATCTCCCCGATAAGGTTTTGACCAATCAAGACTTAGAGAAGATGGTCGAAACTTCCGATGAATGGATCGTCAGCAGAACGGGGATGAAAGAGCGGCGCATTGCGGAAGACGGTGAGTGCGCCTCTCACATGGGTGTGAAAGCGGCTAGGCTGGCTATAGAAAATTCTGGGTTGAAGAGCGACGATATCGACTTCATCTTGGTCGCGACCTTGACGCCCGATTTCCTCTTCCCGAGTACCGCGTGTCTGATCCAACACGAGTTGGGGGCCAAGAAGGCGAGCGGAGTCGATATTCAGGCCGCTTGCGCCGGATTTTTGTACTTGCTCACGATGGCCAAATCGCTTGTCGAGAGCGGCGCGTACAAGAACGTCTTGATCGTCGCCTCTGAAAAACTCTCCTCCATCACCAATTACAAAGATCGCTCCACCTGCATCCTCTTCGGCGATGGCGCCGCTGCCTGTGTGATTTCAGGAGAGGGGAAAAAGGGGCTTGTCATCGAGAATATCAAGCTCGGAGCCGATGGAGAGCAGGCTGACTTAATCATCATGCCAGCGGGCGGCAGTAGATTGCCTGCCAGCGCGGAGACCGTGGCCAATGAGCAGCACTATATCAAAATGGCCGGCAACGAGGTGTTTAAGAATGCCGTGCGGCGGATGGAAACGGCTTGTAAAGAGTGTTTGGATGAGATGGGCGTGACTGAAAAAGAGATCAGCTGGCTCATCCCCCATCAGGCGAACATGAGGATTATCGATGCGATGGCGAAGCGGTTTGAGCATTTGCCGCCAGAGCGGATCTTCAAGACGGTGCAAAAGTATGGAAATACGTCCTCCTCTTCGGTGGGCATCGCGCTCGATGAATTGTTGGGAAGCGCCCCCTTCCAAGAGGGAGAGAGGATCCTGCTCACCGCATTTGGGGCGGGACTGACTTGGGGAGCTGGAGTTTTGAGGTCCGAATGAAAAAAATCGCTTTTCTTTTCCCCGGACAGGGCGCCCAGTATGTAGGAATGGGAAAAGACTTCTACGAATCGTTCAGAGTGGCAAAAGAGACATTCCAAGAGGCAGATGAACTCTTGGGAGAATATCTATCGAAGATCATTTTCGAAGGGCCTGAAGAAAAACTCACAGAGACTCGCGTAGCCCAGGTGGCGATTTTTGTTACGAGCCTGGCGATTTTTAGGGTGGTTCGAGAGCAACTGCCCGATCTGGAGGCCTCTGTTTGTGCGGGTTTGAGCCTGGGCGAGTATACGGCCCTTTGCGCTTCCGGGCGATTGAGCTTCAAAGAGACGCTGTTCTTGGTGAGAGAGCGGGCCCGGCTGATGAATGAAGCGTGTGAGAGGGTCCCAGGCACGATGGCGGCCGTATTGGGGCTCAGTGCGGCAGAGACTGAGGCTGGTGTCAAGGGACTGAGTGGAGTTTGGGTCGCCAACTACAACGCTCCGGGACAAACGGTTATTTCGGGAACGAAAGAGGGCGTAGAGAAGGCCTCTTTGGCTCTGAAAGAGAGAGGGGCCAAGAGAGTGATCCCCCTTTCGGTTCACGGCGCTTTCCACAGCGGCCTGATGCTCTCCGCGCAAGAGGGGCTGAGAGGTTCAGTGGAGAGGGCTCCCATCGGCGAGGGGGGGCCAGAGTTTGTGATGAATGTGCCGGGCTCCTTTGTGAAGAGCGTGAGTGAAATCAGAAAGAACCTGATCGGGCAGGTGACGCAATCGGTCCGTTGGGAGCAGGGAATTGAGGCGATGAAGGCCTCTGGAGTTGATTTCTATCTTGAGGTGGGGTGTGGCAAGACGCTCTCCGGCCTCAACAAGAAAATGGGTATTTCTTCAATGTCCGCAGTGGAAAAAGTGACCGATCTGGAGGGTGCGAATGCAATTGCTTAAGGGAAAAGTAGCTCTCATTACGGGAGGAACAGCCGGCATCGGCAAGGCGATCGCCTGCCTTTATGCGGAGCATGGCGCCGATGTGGTGATCTTGGGTACGAATCAGGAACGGGCGCTTGCGGCCACGAAAGAGATCGAAGCGTGCCGGGCAGATCCCCAGCAGAAAGTGAGCTCTTTTCTCGTCAACGTCTCCAACTCGAAAGAGATCGACGAGGCGATTGAGAACGTATTAAAGACCCATGGCAAGATCGATATCCTCGTGAATAATGCGGGGATTACGAGGGACAATTTGCTCATGAAGATGAGCGAGGTGGACTGGGACCTCGTGATGAATGTCAACTTAAAATCGGTGTACAATACGTGCAAGGCTCTCGCCCGTCCCATGATGAAGGCGCGGGGAGGGACGATCATCAATATCACCTCGGTGATTGGATTGACGGGGAATGCCGGGCAGATCAACTATGCTGCATCGAAGTCGGGCATGATTGGATTCACCAAGTCGCTTGCGAAGGAATTGGCCAGTCGAAACATTCGCGCCAATTGCATCGCGCCAGGGTATATTGAGACGCAGATGACCGAGGGGCTACCTCCCCCTGTGAAAGAGGCGATCCTCACAAAAATTCCGATGAGCCGTATTGGGCAACCGCGCGATATCGCTCACGCCGCTTTATTTTTAGCCAGCGACCTCGCCAGTTACATCACTGGGCAGGTACTTACCGTCGATGGCGGAATGGTTATGTAAGGCTTATTTAAAACCCCAAAAGGAACTTATGACAATACAGAAAGAAGTCATTGACATCATCGTCGAGCAGCTAGGTGTTGACGTTGCCGATGTGACGCAAGGGAAATCCTTCGTCGAAGATCTCAACGCCGATTCTCTGGATCTCACTGAGCTAATTATGACCTTTGAAGAGCGATTTGGCTTTGAGATATCTGAGGAAGATGCGGAGAAGCTGAAAACGGTTGGCGATGTGGTCGACTACATTGAAAAACGGAAAGTGAACGCATAAAAAAAAGTGCCAGCTAGATCAGCTGGCACTTGTG
>DATIIR010000135.1:0-3215 GCA_035479435.1 Chlamydiales bacterium | reverse complement strand
GCTACTGCCACTGCGGCTGGTGCTGCTGCTGCGGCAGGTTGGGCCATTCGTTGATACACAGAATGTCCCACTTGAGCAAGAGTGCTATACACTGCCACTCTAGCTGCTGTATCAACATATTCATTAGCCCTCTCATCTGGGCGAGCGTACATGTGGGCACCTAAAGCTAATGCGCCATGAGTGAAGGGATTCATCGCAACGCGATAAGCGCTTCGTCCCAATGCGCGGAAAGGTGTTTTTATACCATTGGCGACAGCACCTGCTAACGCGCGAACTCTTCGCAATCTCGGTTCAGCGGGTAGGGCTGCTGCCACTGCTGGAGCTGCAGCTGCTGGGGCCGCGTCGTCCGGGGCACCGGGTATAAATCTAGATATGGTTTCACCTGCTGCTCTGGCTGCGATTGTTGCGACAATACTCGCTCCTAACAGCGTACCAACTACTGGAACGCCAACGTAAAGTGCAGCGGCACCCGTAAGGGCAGCGGCTGAACCAGCGGCGACAGCGGCGGCGGGGTTACGAGGAGGAATTCTCTTCCATCCCCATTTTAAGCAACCATATTTTTCTTCTGTTTCAAGTGCCTCGTCAAGCGTTGCTTTTGCAACCGCTGCATAGACAGACGCCTTAGCAGGCCAAACAATCAAACGTGAATCGAAATAATTGGCGGCGACGAACCCAGCAACACCTGTTGCAGGATGCGCGGCGACTCTTCCTACGAGGAGCGATGGCTTAGCAACTTGTTTTGCTGATGCAATGGCTTCGCGCCCAGCTGCAATGTATTGCTCTTTCGCCTGTTCTTTCACCCATGCTGCAGCCTCAGGATCACTTGCACCGACTTTCGACAGTGTTGTAGCAACTGGAGCAGACAATTGATCTGGTGCAGACTCCCAATCCCGATAGAATTCCAGCTCTAACATACGCTCTTGCAAAACTGCTTCCAGTTTCGAAAAAGCCTCGTTTTGTTTGTTAAAGGATGTTCTGCTTTGGGGTTCGAGTTCTTTCTCAGCCCTTTCTCTTAATTTTGTAAGATCATCCAACCCGGCTTCCATCGCATCGTAGACAGCTTCGTTCCTTTCCCATTGACCCGGAGCTGGTGCCTCGGCCAACCCTATGAGCCTCTCACCAAGGGCTTTGATCTCCTCAAATATCGGCTTGGCTTTACGCAGTTGTCCTTGGGCTATTGCGCTCGTTTTTCCTGCAGACGCCATTTCATAATCAGCATAGTTATCACTGCTCTTGAGTTCGTCAAACAACTGTCTGTAGATTTGCAAGGCACGGTATATTTCGGCTATTTCGTCCTTTAAAGCGACCGACAATGCAGAGGCATTTTTATTGAATTCTGCTGCTTTAACAAGTACACCCTCAATAGCTCTAATTATCCCTCCACTCAGCGTGGGTTTAATCTTCGCTACAGCGGCTCTATAGCCTGTTTTATTGTCATCTGTTATCGCTTGAACCAATTCTGCTTCCAGGGCCTTCGCTTGCTTGAGCATCTCTTTAAGCTCACCTAATTGGGCGTGTCCTTTCTCCGTTACAGTCATCTTCGAAGGATCGGCGGCAGCGGCGGCAGCGACTCTTATTCCTGTTGGCACTGCAAAAACTGCACGATCAAATTTATCTGGTCTAGCAGCAGCGGGTGCCGCGTCGTCGACGATTTCGTCTACTGGTGCTGGTTGGCCTGGCGCAATCACACGGCGGCCGAAAGGAAGTACTGACATATATTCTCCATTTGTTCGTTTAATTAGTAAATATTATACAATAAATGACAATTAAATTTAATAGATTTATCATTATAGGGATATAATTACACACTACTTAAAGTAAGTAAGTTACGACAACAAGAACGTATAAAACAAATTCTATTTTTGATAAAAAGGGGCGCGTCATACTATAGTGGGAGGCATGAGTAGTCTAATCCTCAACCCAAAAAGTGCGATGAAGAACACATTATCGGGACGGGACCTCGTCTCCATTGCCGACCTCTCCAAGGGGGAGATTGAGCTGGTTCTCTCTACGGCCTTGGCGCTGCGGAAAGAGCCCAAGCCGGAGCTATTAAAGGGATCGATTTTGGCGAGCTGCTTCTTTGAGCCGTCGACCCGAACGAGGCTCTCGTTCGAGGCGGCGATGCACCGATTGGGGGGCTCCGTGATCGGCTTTGCCGATAGTGGGAGTACCTCGACCAAGAAGGGGGAGACGCTGATCGACACGATGAAGATGGTCGGCGGTTATGCCGACATCGTGGTGATCCGCCATCCGTTGGAGGGGTCGGCCCGCCTCGCCGCCGACGCGATCGACAAGCCGGTCATCAACGCGGGCGACGGGGCCAACCAGCACCCGACCCAGACTCTCGTCGACCTGTTCACGATCCGCGAATGTCAAGGGAGGATCGACGATCTCCACATCGCCTTGGCGGGCGACCTGAAGTATGGCCGCACCATCCACTCGCTCAGCATCGCCCTGGCCCACTACCCCGTCCGCCTCTACTTTGTCTCTCCCGATAATCTCCCCCTCCCCGACGCGATCAGCCATGAATTGAAGAAGAAGGGGGTCAAATTCTCCTTCCACGGCGCGCTGGAAGAGGTGATCCCGAAAATCGACATCCTCTACATGGGGCGGATCCAAAAGGAGCGCTTCCCCGACGGAGCCTTTGACTTCGCCAATACATGCCTTTTGAAAAAGCGCCATCTGGAGAAAGCGAAGGGGAACCTCCGCGTTCTACACGCCCTGCCGCGGGTCGACGAAATCGAGGAGAGCATCGACGCCACTCCCTTTGCCTACTACTTCCAACAGGCGGCCAATAGCGTCCCCGTCCGCATGGCCCTTTTGGCGCTACTTATGGGGAAACTATGATGCTGAAAGAAAAAACGCTCTCCGTCTCTGCGATCAAAGAGGGAACGGTCATCGACCACATCCGCGCGGGCCAGGCCCTCAAGATCATCCGCCTACTCAGGCTCAATGCCAATGAGAATCGGGTCACTGTGGGGCTCAACCTGAGAAGCCAATCGGTCGGGCTCAAAGACATCATCAAGATCGAAAACGTCTTCCTCACCGAGTCGCAAGCGGCGCAGATCGCTATTTTTTCGCCCCAGGCGACGGTCAATGTGATCCAGAATTACGGAGTGGCAAAGAAGTTCAAGGTGGAAATGCCTGAAGTGACGGCCGCTGTCCTCGCCTGTCCCAACGCGCGGTGCATCACCAACGTGGAGCGAGTGCCCACC
>DATIIR010000134.1:0-3230 GCA_035479435.1 Chlamydiales bacterium | reverse complement strand
TATTGTTGTAAATTAGTAACTATTATATATAATATAATATTAAATAACAATAACTTAAATTATTTATTTACTTGATTAAAAGAAATTATATCTAGTTGGTTGTTGAGGAGATCGAGGGCCTGAATAGAGGCTTCGGAGCTGGTCAGTTCGACCAGGAAGACGCTGTTTTTTCGGGTGTGTTTTTCCAGGTACCAGAGGTCGTTGGTTTTACGGGGGGTAGCGCCCCATCCGCCATCCCCGATATAGACGACGCCCGAGGGGTCGATTTGCCCCGCCTTTATGGGATAGGTTTTTTTGAAGGCGTGGTTGTGGTTTTCAAAAGCGGCCATGAGGCTATATTTTTCGAAGAGGGGGACCCAGTGGGTTCTGATCTTTTTAGGGACGACGCCCTGATAAGGATAATGGGATGGGTAGGCCGCTTCGTGATAGATCGCAAACCGAAAGGGGACAGCGCTCCGTTTCGCGAGCGCCTTATCGAGCCAAAGCGTTTGGCGCCCTTCGATTGGCTGGAAGTGGCCCGTATCGAGGAGAAAGAGGCTTAAGTAACTGCCGAAATCGACAGCGCGGTAGAGCTGCTTTTGCGGGAAGGCAAAAAGGGTAAAGAACATCTCATAATTATCGGAGGAGATATCGTGATTGCCCGGGACGATCAAGAAGGGGATGATATGCCCATCGGCTCCGATCATATGATCTTTCCAATCGCTGAGGAAAGAGGTCCAACGCCTAAATGGGGAAGTGAAGGGGTGCGTATGGATCGCGTAGGCGAGATCGCCTCCCAAAACGGCAAAATGGGGATGATTTTCCATCACCGTTTTGCTCATGCGGCGGAAAATTTTTGTCTTTGCGTAGACATCGCCGCCGATGATGAAACGAAGGGGCGTGTCGAGATTGTCGGGCGCCGTCCGGAACCGATACACTTTTGGATCCGTTCCGATCCGAAACGTATATTCCGTATTGGGCGTCAGATTTTCGAGCATCACTTTATGGACGAGGAGCCGCTCTAAAGGGGCGTGCGTTCCCGAAACGGCCTTTCCCTCCAGGAAGATGGTGTCCTCATATTCCTCCTGTGGCGTGTGCCATTGGATCGCCATCGTCGTCGTCGGATCGGCGTACCAAGAGAGATAGAGCGCAGTGATTTCACCATTTAGTGAGAGAAAGGGAAGTAGGAAAAGGAAACGCCACATTTCCTTAACCTAGCAGAGTCGCCATTTTTTCCAATATCTCTGTTTGTCGAGAAACGATTTGTTCAAGATCTGCTGGCTCAATTTCTCTTTGTGAAAGCAAAGAGAGATCGTAAATGCTTTTGGCGATCGAATCTGCCATTTCTGGCTTGTTTGCATGCATCCGGGCGATCGCTTGGATCAATTTGTTGTTGGTGTTGACCACGAATGTCTTTTTGGCGGGCAGAGAATTTCCCTTGCCTTGCGTGAGGGCCATGTAATCGCGAAGCCGCCGCTCATTTTCGTCCAACACAACGATCCCTGGCAACTGATCGGAGGCGAGACTTTTCGCCTCCACATCGACGCCGACCGCCTTTTGGATGAAGGCGGCGATCCGAGCAGATTCTGTCTTCCCTTCGCTATCCAAAAGCGTCTTTTCCCTTTCGGGATCGAGCAAGCTCGCGTCGAGAGCTCCGTCGATCCGCTGGAACTCCACATCGAGTTTACTCTCCAAGAACTGGATCACCGCCGTATCGATGGGGGCCGTTGCGAAGAGGATTTCTCCCTTGTACAATTTCAGAAGCGGCGACGTCTCTGTCGTGGAATAGAAGATCTTCTTCCCTTCCGGCAACGTCGTCCACTCGCCCTCTCGATTTTTCCAAATCAGAACGTCTTTGATCCGCTCGTAGAATTTCTCATCTTGCAAGAGGCCCAACTTGACGATCATCTCGACATCGGGCCAAGAGGCGATATATTTTTCCCGGTCTGTCTTGTACAATTGATTGAGCCGATCTGACACCTTTTTCGAGATGTGGGAGCTCAACTGTTTCACATTCTTGTCGACCTGCAGATACGATCGGGAGACGTTGAGCGGGATGTCTGGGCTATCGATGGCCCCCCGCAAAATCATCAAGTAGTCGGGCAAGATATCTTTGCAATTGTCCGACACGAAGACCCGATTGCAAAAGAGCTTGATCGTGCTCTCGTTTGCGTCGAAGCGCCTGTGGATTTTGGGGAAATACAAGATCCCCTTCAGATGGAACGGGTAGTCGACGTTGAGGTGGATCCAGAAAATCGGCTCAGGATCGCGAGGGAACAGCCGTCTATAAAACGCCAAGTACTCCTTGTCGCTACAGTCAGCCGGGCTCTTCAGCCACAACGGCTCCTGATTGCCGATCGCTTTGCCATTCAACTCGATGGGGAACGGCATGAACCCGCAGTGGCGGTTCAGCAGCTCTTTTAGCTTGCTCTCTTCCAGATATTCGAGGCTCTCTTCGTCCAGATGGAGCGTGATCTTTGTGCCCCGCGCATCTTTCAGTCCCAAGCCAATCGTATAGGTCGAGCTCCCGTCGCAACTCCACGACACCGGCAGCGCGCCCGGCAGATAGCTCAGCGTATCGATCTCCACTCTCGAGGCCACCATATAGGACGAATAGAACCCCAAACCGAAGTGGCCGATGATGGGATCTCTCTCTGTTTGCGCCTTATATTTTTCGACGAACTCCTCGGCACCTGAGAAGGCGATTTGGGCGATATACTTTTCCACCTCTTCTTCGGTCATCCCGATCCCGGTATCGGAGATCGTAATGGTCTTGTGGCCCTTGTCGATCCCGATGGAGATCTTGAACTCGCCCCCATCGCCCTCGATGATCCGCACTTTGTTCAGTGCGTCGCACGCGTTCGACACCAGCTCTCGGATAAAGATGTCCTTATCGGAGTAAAGCCATTTTTTGATGATGGGGAGGATATTTTCCGAATGGATGGATAGGTTGTTTTGTCTCATAGCCCTTCTTGTCAAGATACTAAGGATACAGTATAGCTCAGTTTTGTTGCAATTTGGAAAAGATGCGCATTCTAGCAGCACAAATCAATCCCACTCTCGGCGATCTGGAAGGGAATACCCGCAAGGTCCTCGAAGCTCTCACCCGTGCCAAGCAGAAAAAAGTGGATATCGTCCTCTTCCCCGAACTCACCCTCTGCGGTTACTTCCCCGACGACCTTCTCCTCGACCCCCGTTTCATCGACGCCTGCGCCGCCAAGCTCGAAGAGATCCGCCCCCAGACCCGCGGG
>DATIIR010000133.1:0-10494 GCA_035479435.1 Chlamydiales bacterium | reverse complement strand
TAGAGATCTCTGTTTCCAGCTGCTTAATGAGAAGTTTAACATGGACTTTGAGCTCTGGCAGATAGGGCTTTTCCTTGTCCAAGTCAACGCGTGGCCACACTCCTACCTGCTTGGCGACTTGGACAACTCCATCCACACCTTTCATCATTGCCTTTTCTGAAAAGCAACTCATGCCCTGCTTTCTAGACGGACACCCCACATCAAACAACACCCGTTGCATCAATGCGATTTTCCAATCATCCTTCACGCTTGCAGCCATACAAAAACCCCTTTTGGGGGACCATTTTACAGAGACGGTGACTTGTTGTAAAAACGAGGAAAATTTTTAGCTTTTTCCTTGAAGGATTTTGGAGAGATTGGCGGGAGAGGTAAATACGAACGCCTTCCCTTTTTTACGCATGCCCAATAGGCCTCTCATGTGGAGGCTGACTAGATCTTGTCGGGCCGTATCGTAGGCAATATCATGGCTTCTTCGATGGGCTTCAATTGTGTAATGCGCCCCGGGATGATTCAGTGCATGAGCCAGTAGAGACTCCTGTCTTGTATTTAAATTAGTACCCACTTTGATCAACCCCTCCACCTCTCCGATCTCCTTCTCTTTGACCTCAACATACTCGTATAACAGCTTTAGCGCCCTCTCGATAACGGAGGCTTGATGGTTGATGAAATAGGTCAGATCATTTCCGTCCGTTTCACTGTATAAAAAAGCCTCGCCATATTTGACGGGACCGGCAAGGAGAATCTCCGAAATAGAGATGTACTCAAAAAGCCAATACTTCTCTCTCAGAACCAACCAATAAAAGAGGGCTCGAGCAGTCCTCCCGTTGCCGTCGACAAAGGGGTGGTCATAGGCGAGCCAAAAATGGAGGATGATCGCTCGAATAATAGGATGAATAAAATAGTCTGGTGTTTTCTTGTTGGCAAAATCGCACATCGCTTTCAGTCGTTGTGGCAATTCGCTGGCTCGGGGTGGATCGTGGATCACTTCATGGGACATGGCGTCTTCGACCACTACCACTTCCCTCTCTGTTCTGAATCTTCCAGCAATGTCGGGACCTTGCAGTGTTTGGTTGGTAATAGAGCTGTGAATTTCAAATACCAATTCTTCGGTAAGCTCTCTCTCTTTCCAAGTGTGGATTTGTTGCATGGTTTGGAAATTATTCAAAATCATCCGCTCACTCTCATCTCTAGGTGGGCGCCCAGATTTGATCATCTCCTTGGCTATTTCGCGCGTTGTCGCCGCCCCCTCCAATTGGCTTGATGTGATCGATTCCTGGATGATTGAACGGATGGAATATTGACTTCTTGTATGGGGATTTGCAATGGGTTCGGGCATCCCCATGCTACTGTTAACGCCTAAATCAAATTCATGCAGGAGTTGGATGATGGGATTGGGCAGACAAAATACGAAGGGCGCTCCCTGTTTATCCAAAAGGGGAAGAGATTTACCCACTCGGTTTAGCTTAATCCCCAGCCACCACTCCTCCAAGCTCAAACCCTTTGGAGGGGTCAGGTGGCGCAAAATATCCCAAGGGCGGTATTTTCCCTCGCTCTCTGCTTTCCTCCCTTCATCGAGGACGAGGGGGAGTTTTTCGGGGGGAAGAGTCTTCTGGATTGACTCCAGATTTGGGGGATGGTGGGGGATCTTCATAAACCAACTACCGATTTGTACTTTTATGGTAGCAACCTGGCAATTACCAATTCAACAGAAATCGGTAGCAAATCGGTAGTTTGCGTAACTAGCTTAAAATAAGTCCGTTATGGTTGTGTCGGAGCATAAAGGCTATTCATGAAGAAAATGATCTTTTCTTACGCCCGTGGAGTGGGCGCTTAGGTTTGATCCGGTGCTTGCGGATCGTCCTCGGCTCTTTAACACGGGGCCGAACTTTTATCATCAGGCTGTCCAGGGGGATTTCTAGACCTTTATGCAACTTCCGGATCATGGAGAGCGATAGGTTGCGTTTTCTCGATAAAACCTCTGAGACTCTGGAAATCGAGCCAAAGAATGGGACCATCTCTTTTCTCGACAAATTCATCTGATCCATTCTGAATTTAATGGCTTCGATGGGATCTGAAGCAATCGGCTCAATGACTCTTTGTTCGTAATCTTTAATCACCAACAACAGCAGTTCCAGATCGTCTTCATCCTTAGACCCGGGGATAGGACTCTTATCCATCAGCTTTTCAAGTTTATGAAGAGCGTCCTGGTAATCATCCTCATTCTTAATAATCCTAACTTCCATACTTAGAACCTCTGTTTGTCGTATTCAGCATGAGTACCAATCCATTCGATCACAACGATCTGTCGGTCGTAGTCTACTCGGGCAACCAACCGGAAGCTATTGCCCTTAATATTAAAGATAACACGGTTATTGAGCAGAAAGTCCGCTGATCTGTACCTGTCCTTAATATTTTGGGGAGTATCCCAATTCGATTTCTCCACCTCAGTAATCCACGCATCGATTGATTTACGCACAGTCGAATGGCTTTTCTTAAATTGGTCCAGCCTCACCAACCCCACGAGTTTCACTGAATTCCCCTAAATTTATCCCAATTTGGGAAAATTGTATAGAGAGAAGATTTAGGTGTCAAAACTATTCTTGAAATTATAGTTCGTCCCAGGCGAAGGGGATGACCGGCTTGATCGATTTGAGGTTGTGGCGGAGCATGAGGGCCCGGTCGAAGCCGAGGGCGACGCCGCAACAGTCGGGGAGCGTTTGGAGCGCGGCGAGGAACTGTTCATCGAGGGCGTAGGGCTCTTTCCCTTCGGCGAGGCGGGCCCGGTTTTTTTCCTCAAAACGGCGGCGCAGTTCGCCGGCATCGGAGAGTTCGTGGTAGCCGTTGGTGAGCTCGACTCCCTCATGGTAGATCTCGTACCGTTCGGCGACCGTTTCTCCATTCTTTTGGGTGACGCAGGCGAGGGCGGCTTCATGAGGAGGAAAGTCGGTGAGAACGGTGAGCTCGCCTAGGCCGAGTTTGGGTTCGATGTGATGGCTGATTAGGTAGTGGATGCAGACGTCGCGAGGCCAGGAGGAATGGGTGAGGCGATGGAGGTCGGAAAGGGGCGCACTGGAGTAGTCGATGGAGAGGTAATCCTGGAACGCCTGGCGGTAGGAGAGGAGGCGGATCGGTTTGGGGCCGAAGAAAAGAGAGAGAAAATCGCACGTCTCTTGGATCATGGCGGCGAAAGTGATGCCGACGCGGTACCATTCGACCATGGTGAACTCGGGATTGTGGAGATGGCCGAGTTCTCCCTTGCGGTAGACGTGGCCGAGGAAGTAACAATCGCCTAAGCCAGCGGAGAGGAGGCGCTTCATCGCATATTCGGGGGAGGTGTGGAGGTAGCCGTTGTCCTGGTCGACGCCGATGACATCGACGTTCGAGTCGTTGGGAGGGCACCTGACGAGCGCGCCTGTGTCGACCTCGAGGACATTCCTCTCGGCAAAGAAGGCGCGAGCGCGAGCCAACATCTCCGCCCGATCTCTAAGGACTTTCTTCCCCAAATTTATTTGAGGCTTCTCAGTTGACGCGCGAGACATATTCACAGGTGCGGGTATCGACTTTGACCAGTTCCCCCTCTTCGACGAAAATGGGGACTTGGATTTTTGCGCCCGTTTCAGTGGTCGCAGGCTTGAGAACCCTGCCAGAGGCTGTATCGCCCCGGACGCCGGGAGCTGTTTCGGTGATCTTCATCTCCATAAAGGTGGGGGGGACGATCTCGATTGGCTCGCCCTTGTAGAAGACGACGTGAAAGACGGTCTCTTCCATGAGCCACTGGGCGTTGGAGCCGATCAGCTCATTGGACATGACGGTCTGATCGAACGTCTTCTCATCCATGAAGGTCGCGCCGTCGGCGTCCTTGAAGAGGAAGCGCATCTCGGCCTCTTCCACATCGGCCAGGTCGATTTTGTCGCCCGACTTGTAGGTTCGCTCGATCACTCGCGCGGTCTTCATATTTTTCATTTTAATCCGGTTAAAGGCCTGCCCTTTGCCAGGTTTAACGAATTCGTTGGAAACGATGAGGTAGGGTTCTTTGTCGACCTCTACCTTCATGCCGACTTTGATCTCATTGGTGCTGACTGATGACATAAATCCTTAACCGCTTCAATATAAAGGAGGAATTATACCATTGGCGTTTTTAAAAGCAACAGAGTAAAATAGGGAGCGGTACATACCGGGAGTGGTTCAAAAATCGGGGGATGCCAAGGAGGCGCCCTGATTTTGGGTCAGGCGAAGCCGGCGCCGAAGCAGCTCAACCTGAAAGGTTGGGCGATGCAGGCGGATCCCAAAAGCAGTGGCTGCCCGACGCCGGCAGGACCGATTTTTGAAACATGAGCGGTATATATGGAAAAAAATCCTCAAGAGGCTGAGATCGCCCGTCAAACCCTCGAGCGCTATGCGGGTTGCGACGCCTCTCAGTTCCACACCAATTTAATTCTTACCAATTTCCCCCGCTACGTCGAGTATTTTGCCAAATCGCGCGGAGTGCCCATCCTCGAAGGCTCCATGTTTAAGGTGGCCCACGATCCGAAGGACGAGGTGAGCATCCTCGATTTTAAGATCGGCTCACCCGCCGCGGCCCTCGTTGTCGATGTCTGCTCTTTTCTCCCCATCCGCGCAAGCATTCTCCTCGGCATGTGTGGAGGCCTTCGCCGCCGCTACAAAGTGGGCGATTACCTCGTTCCCGTCGCCTCGATCCGCGGTGAGGGGACTTCTGACTTTTACTTCCCCATCGAGGTGCCCGCCCTGGCTAATTTCCTCATGCAGCGCGCCGTGACTGAAGTGCTCGACAAGGAGAAAGCGCTCTACCATATCGGCATCACCTACACCACCAACATGCGTTTTTGGGAATTCAACGAAGAGTTTAAGAATCGCCTCAAGAACACGAAGGCGCAAGGGATTGAGATGGAGTGTGCCACTCTTTTTGCCGCCAGTTACAAGCGCAAATTCACCCTGGGAGCGCTCCTCCTCGTATCGGACCTACCCCTCGACAAAGATGGGATCAAGACGAAGCAGAGTTCCCAATTTGTCTATGACAAATTCACTCCGGACCATGTGGAGAAGGGGATCAAGATCCTCAAACACGCCCGCGAGATGCAATCCAAACAGATCAAAGGCGCCTACCACCGCAACATCAACGGCGAAGAACTCCCCGTCCAGAGTTAACAGCCTACGCAGGCTCTCCCCCGTAAGCGCTAATTTAAGAAATCACAGAGTTGCACAGAGGTGCAATGGAGTTACACAGAGAGAAATGCGATAAACTACTTTTAAATATTTTTCTCCTCCGTGTAACTCTCTTTCCTCTCTGTGCAACTCTGTGATTTATTTTTCAGGCCGGCGCTCACGAGGGGCTTCCCTGCCTAAATATTCTGTTTCCTCGTTCTGGTAAAAAAATCTGTCCAATTCGGAGGGGAGACGGTATAGTCCAAAGAGATGGGAAAAATACCCGCTTTTCCTCCCGACGCGCCGTTTGAGTATTTGCCCAGCATCGCCTTTCAAAGCGAGATGGAGAGGCGAGACATCTTAGCGCGTGGCTTCGATAAACTCCAAAAAGGGGAAGTGGCTGAAGAGGCTCTTGTTTTTGGACAAAAATATAAGAAAAAAATAGAGTCCGATTACGCGCCCAAGGTTTCGGTCCGCTTTGTCAACGATCAGGTGGGTCATGGCGTATTTGCGGAACAGACTCTGAAGTCTGAACGCTACGTCGGAGAATATACGGGCATTGTCCGAGAGAATATCCGGGTCTACTTTGTCCCACTGAACAATTACTGTTACGAGTATCCCGTGGTCGATTCTTTAGGGAAGCATTTTGTGGTCGACGCCACGCGTGGCAATTTCACCCGCTTCATCAATCACAGCTTTAAGCCCAATCTAAGGCCCGCCTACGCCTTCTACGACGGATTCTATCACGTCATCTTCTTGACTCTTCGACAGATTTCAAAAGGGGAGCAGCTCTGTTTTGATTACGGACACAATTACTGGATCTTGCGCGAAGCACCCCAAATATTAGCCTAGAATGGCGATGAGGCTGACGGCGGCGAGGCCGAGGCACATCAGGATAACGCCCGCAGTGCGATTGATCCAAATCATCGCCCGGTCGCTCATTTTCTTCCGAAAATAGGTCACCCCTTCGCTCAAGATCAACCACCAGAAAGAGGATCCGATAAAGACGCCGAGGACGAGCGATGGCGCGCTACTCTGGTTCTGAGCCAGGCCTAGGCCCGCAAAGGCGGCTACAAAGGCAAGAAGCGTGAGGGGATTGGCCAGGGTGAGAAAAAAGGTGGAGACAAGGTCCTTGATGAGCGTTTTGTGGGTGACCTGCTCGGAGTTGTCAGCGGGCTTGGCTAAAAAAGTCTTGCCACCGAGAAAAAGGAGGAAAAATCCGCCGATGAGGTGGAGCCAAAAACGGCCCGCCACGAGGAAGTCGGAAACAAGGGTGAGGCCAAAGGCGGAGATCACGCCGTAAAAGGTGTCGGCCAGGGCCGCGCCGAGACCCGAGAAGAGGCCTGCTAGCCTGCCGAACTGCATGGTCTTCCGGATGCAGAGAATCCCAATGGGGCCCACAGGGGCGGCCAAACAAAATCCGAGGATGATCCCTTTGATGAAAAATAGTAGATCCATAGGGGAGGAGTATAGAACTTTAGCCGTTTATATGGATATCTTTTTCCAGATGTTTGAGGAGCTGCTTATCCGAGGAGAAGGAGTAGACGGAGACGATGCGGGCCACAAGGATGGCGATGTAAAATTGTCCTATAATCCCTTCGATGACGGCCACCGACTGAGCCCATTCTCTGGCGGGGACGATGTCGCCATAACCGACCGTGAGGAGTGTGACAAAGCTGTAGTAGAGCATATCTGACAGGTAGCGGACGTGGGGAAAGATGGGGACGATCTCGCCCCGGATCAACATGCTGCCTGGCTGCATGTATTCGACGAATAAGTAGACGTAGGCAAAGGCGAACGCAGCGAGAAAATAGGCGCAGATGACCCCTCGCAGCGTCTCCATAGTCACGCGCGCTCTCAAGACGACATCAAACACGATGGAGCCGGCGCAGATCGCCATAAAAAGGGCAGCGAGCAGCGACGACGCGATAAAGGCTTCTGGCTTTTCGACGGCAAGGGTGAAATAACCCAAGATAATGATCGGCACCGCGAGGATGGAGATGAATATTTTTGTCCATTTCTTGTGGCTACAATTAAAAATGGCCACGATCAACGAAGCGGTTAGGACCGTTTTCCAAATGCCGGTGTAGATGACGTCGTGTTCATGCGGCCGGAAAATGAACAGGAGAAAAAGCATGATGAGGAGGATGGTATAATTACCCGTGATGAAATGGTGGACTTTCCTGCGCATAAGCCCAGATATAGGCGGCAGATCCATTTTTGTCTAGACAGGGTGTTGTTGCATAAATCAAATTAACCACCGAGATCACCGAGAGCACCGAGGGGAATTTTAGGTCCTTTTTCCTCTTCTCGGTGATCTCGGTGTGCTCGGTGGTTATTAAACCGTCTAACAGCGAAGAATTATGCAACAAGGCCCTAGACAGTCTGATTGCACGGAAAGTGTTTCGCTAATTGTCCCACCACATAAGCTTCTAGCTCCTTGGGCGTTTGCACTTTTTTCGGCAATAGGATCGTCTGCCGGTCCACCTGCTTGCCCAACTGCTGCTCGGCAATAAAGGAAACATTGCTAAACTTCAAAAGCGAAAAATGGTTCGCCGCCGCAAAGGCCCGAACACGTGTGAGATGATAGAGCCAAATGACGGGCGTCGGAGGCTCGCCAAATCGGTCTTTGATCTCAGCCATCAACTCGTCGATCTCCGCAAAGGTCATCGCCTCTCCCAACCGATGGTAAATCTCCATCCGAAGCGACACTTCGTTGATGTAGTCCTCCGGCAACCTCGAATCAAATCCAAATTCCATCTTCGTCTCATTGAACGAAATGGGCACCTTCTTCTTCAACGCGTCGATGGCGCGCTTCAAAAGCTTGCAGTAAAGATGGAAACCAATAGAGGAGACTTGCCCCGATTGCTGCACGCCAAGAATATCGCCCGCCCCACGGATCTCAAGATCCCTCATCGCAATCTTCATGCCGCCACCATAGCCGCCCGCCTCGACAAGCGCGTTGAGCCGCTTGCGGGCCAAATCCGATAGACGCACGTTCTTCGGTATGAGGAAATAGGCGTAAGCCGCTCTGTTCCAACGACCTACGCGCCCTCTTAGCTGGTAGAGGTCGGCGAGGCCGTAGGTGTCGGCTCTGTCGATGAGGATGGTGTTGGCGTTGGGGACGTCGATGCCGTTTTCAATGATGGTGGTGGCAAAGAGGATGTCGAGTTCCCCTTGGCGAAACTTGTGGAAGATGGCGTCGACGCCGTCGGGGTCCATCTGTCCGTGGACGATGCCGATGCGCGCTGAGGGGACGAGTTTTTGGATCTGCTCGGCGCGCGAGTAGATCGATTCGACGCGGTTGTGAATGTAAAAGGCTTGGCCCCCGCGGGCGACCTCGCGCAAGAGGGCGTTTTGGATGAGCTCGAGTTCCGTTTCGGCGATAATCGTCTTGACGGGGAGACGGTCTTGGGGCGGCGTATTGATGACCGACATGTCGCGGGCGTGGACGAGCGACATGTAGAGAGTGCGGGGAATGGGCGTGGCGGAGAGGGTGAGGCTGTCGGCGTTGGCCTTGAACTTCTTGAGGTGTTCCTTCGCCTTCACGCCAAAGCGCTGTTCTTCGTCGATGATGATGAGGCCGAGATTTTTAAATTTGACGTCTTCGGAAAGGAGGCGGTGCGTTCCGATGAGGATATCGATCTCTCCCTCCCGTACTTTTTGGAGCGTCTCGCGCACCTCTTTCGGTGTGTGGAAGCGGGAGACGATGCCGACGTGAAGCGGAAAGCCGTGCATGCGCTGCGAGAAGGTCTCGTAGTGCTGCGTGGCTAGGACAGTTGTGGGGACGAGGACGGCGACCTGCTTTTTCCCGTCGGCAACGGCTTTGAAGGCGGCTCGCATGGCCACTTCGGTTTTACCATAACCGACGTCGCCGCAGATGAGCCGGTCCATCGGCTTGTCGGAAATCATATCGTTTTTCAGGGCGTCGATCGCGAGAACCTGGTCCTCGGTCTCGGTGTAGGGGAAGTCGCGCTCAAACTGGTGGACAATGTCGCTGTCGGGCGGATAGCGGAAGCCCCCCATGATGGCGCGCTCGGCGTAGAGTTGGAGCAGCTCGTTGGCGTAGCCGACGATTTGCGCTTGGGCGCCCGCGCGGGTCGCTTGCCACCGCTTGCCGCCGAGTTGGCTCAGAGAGGGGGGCTCTTCCCGAGTGCCGATATAGCGAGAGACGAGATAGGCTTGCGAAAGGGGGACGAAGAGTTTGCTCTCTCCTGCGTATTGGAGGGTGAGGAACTCCGTTTGTTGGCCCAAGTGGTTGGTCTGCTTTTCCATGCCGAGAAACCGCCCGATACCGCTGTGGAAATGGACGACGAGATCGCCGGGCGATAATTCGTGGAACTCGGCAGCGGGCGTGTGGTAGGTGCTGCGCCATTTTTGCCTTCGGATGTGGGAGCGGTTCGTGAGCTCCACATTGGGGACGACGACTAAATTGTCCAGACAGTAGCCCGAGGTGAGGATGCCCCGTTCCCAGCGCGTATTTTTAGGGAGAGTGATGGAGCTGAGTTGCTTTTTGGCCTCCTCTTCTTCCGTGTCGTTGGCGTTTAAAAAGAGGAATTGCAGGTTGGGGTCGGGCGACTCTTCAGGGTCAAATACCTGTTCCACTTTGCAGAATTTGGGAGTGAAGTGTTTCGCCTTAAACTTGTGGTCGAACATCTCGAAGTTCTCTTCGAGGTGGAATTCAGAACAGAAGATCTGCTGCTGGTGGTGGTTCCATCGGTTGAGCACCTCTTCAAGGCCGTAGAAAAAGAGCGATTTGGCAGCTGGCATCGCCTTGAGGCCGACGTAGGTGTCCTCGATTGCGAGCAAGTCGTCCCAAAAGATGATGGGATCGTCGAGGTAGTCGGCGATGTTGACGAGCCTATTTGCTTTTTGGAGCAGAGGCATCTCCTTGGCGGGGCAGAGAAAGACCTCGTCTGCTTTAGCGACCGATTTTTGTCCGACGGGATCGAAGGTGCGGATCTGTTCGATCTCATCGCCGAAAAATTCGATTCGGAACGGATCGCTCGAAGCCACGGGAAACAGATCCAAAATACCGCCGCGGATGGCAAATTCCCCTTTGTCTGAGACAACCGGAGAGCGGACGTATCCCAAGGAGACCAGTAATTCGGGCAAGCCGTCAAAGGAGACGCGGCTTCCCTTTTTCCAGCGATGCAAGAGCGGTGCCAGCGCCTCTTTGGGGAGCACTTTTTGGAGTAAGGAGGGCAAAGGGCAGAGCAAAATCGACCGCCCCTTTTTTCGGATCAATGCATCGAGCGCTTCAAATCGCTTGCCGATGATATCGGGACTTGGGGCAATGTCTTCGCCGGGTAGAGTTTCCCAAGCGGGGAA